>JAIRWZ010000066.1 GCA_031268615.1 Actinomycetes bacterium
ATACAATGCCCGCCCTACGCTGGAGTTTTTGCCGGGTGGGGCGGACACCAACCGACCTTTCAGGTCGGAAGGTGTCCCTACAAAGTCATTGCCAGATGAAGAGCCGGTAAGTGGGCTTGCCAACTTACCGGCCCTTCACCCAACAACCAAAACCCCCTTGCAGCTGGGCGGCAAGTTGAACAAGTCAACTTGCCCTACGGGGTTGATGAAAGCCCCCGCCAATGGAAATGGCACGGTGAATATACCAACGCGCCTCATGAAGGAAAGTCCCTGTTCAACGTGCGCTTAGGGCTTTTCTGGGATTACTGCCCACATGACCAGGTATACCAGGATGGGACTGCCGACACCAAAGAGCAGCAATCCGGCGGCAATCAGACGCACCAGCGTGGGGTCCAGATCAAAGTATTCGGCCAGCCCTGCACATACGCCCCCAATCATTTTGTTGTCCCGGTCACGATATAGTTTCTTTACTTCAGTCATTGTGCTGCTCCTTACTCTCTCCTGTTGCGCGCACCCGGGCAGAACCGGTAGCTCTGCCCGGTCACGTAGCTGCGGTCATGGACGTACTCACTCCTCTTCGCTTTCCTTATTATAGTTCGGGCGTTCCAAACGTAATGTCTACGTCTCCGGATGCCGTGTCGATACTAATCGGCGTGCGCAGCGTCGCGCCCTGAACGCCCGGGTCGTCAATCGGCTCGTCGTCAATCCTCACGTCTCCTGATGCCTGGTCAACCGTAAAGCGGTAGGCCGCGCGCGGCCGCGCCAGCCACAGGTTCAGGTTTCCTGACAGCACCTGCAGAGAAGCCTTTTCCGTAATGTCTCCGGCAAAGTCCAGCGACCCGCTGGCGATGTCTGAGTTCAGGACTGCGGTACTGGTTTCGGTCGATTTCAGGGAACCGCTCAACATATGTACGGTCATCGTTTGGGCCGCTGTGCGCTGTATTGACACGTCTCCGCTCGCAATATCTACGTCCAAGATGTTCAGCTGCAAGTCTGCCAATGCCACCTCACCCGAAAGTGAATTCAGGCGCAGATGGTCAGCCTCTATATCGTTCAGCCGTATGTCTCCGGAAGCAGAACCCAGACTAAGATTGTCCGTTCGTATATCGGACAGTATGGTCGTACCCGACACATTGTCAATCTGAATGTTGGCCAGCTCCGCCTCTGCCGGCACAAAAATTCGTATCCCTGGGGTGGGGCGAAAGGCGCCGCTCAGGTCGATACCCCGAAAACCCCAGCCTTTTGTATTCATCGTCAGCGTATCGTCCTCGTATCGTGCCTCTACTGGACGCGTGCCGGGTCCCCGGCCAACTATCTCATAGCCCCAGCCGTCCGCGGCGATAAGCCCGTCATCAGAACCGCGACCAACCACAAACTCCAGCCGCCCGTAGTCTACTGATATCTCTACCGACTGAAACTGACCTGTTGCCTCATGCACGTCTTCGGTGGGCAAGTCTTCCTCAAACTCAATGCCTTCCTCGGTAAAGTACAGTACCGTGTGTGCGCCCAGCGCAAACCCCGCTACGGCCAAAACCCCTCCCAGAACCAGAGCGACCCCGATGGCCAGCCAGAGAACTTTGATTGCCGGTTTCATGAAGTTGCCCCCTTTCGCTTCAAAATGCGCGCGCCTAACAGTACGATACCGCGCACGCCCATCTTTGCCAGCCAGGCAGTGATGAGAAACAGCGCCAAGCCACCGGCCATACAGACCAGTCCCAAGCCCGCATACAGCAAGGTCGTGGCAAAGTCGCGCACGACTACTGCCAGACCCATCGAAATGCTGATGAGTCCGGTACCCACCAGCACCACTGCGCTGCAAAACAACGAGGCAACCACCGCCAGCACTACTACCAGCAGCGCTATCAGCACGACTACGGCAGCCACGGCCAGCGGCAGGGCAATCGGTGAGGCCAGCAGCCCCAGCACGATAATCCATACCGTCGACAAACCGCCGCGTCCACTGCCGCGTCCACCAGCGCTGCTGGCTGGCCCGGAAACGGTGGCGGCGCCAACGTCGGCGCCATCGGCAGGTATGGACGTACTCACTGCTCCATCCGTACCGTCCAATCCGGTAAATCCGGTAGCGTCGTCAACGGTCTGGCCTTTGACATCGCGCACGGCGTAGTCGGCAATGATGTTGGCCGCAACGTCCGCCGGCGAGCCCAGCGCCGCCAGCGCCGTTGCCTCGTTGCCGGGACCCGCGTCGTCCAAGTATTCGTTCCAGTAGGCCAGCGCGTATTGAACCTCGGGCGCCGGCAGGCCTTTCAGTTTGCGCTCCAGTTGCGTCAGGAACTCGTCCCTGCCTATCTGCCCGTCTGCCTGGCCCTGTGTCGGTCTATCCATCAGTTTCACCCCCGAAAATGGAATCGATATTTTCCTTGAAGGTCGCCCAAGCGGTGCGCGTCGTTTCCAGACGGTCGCGCCCGGTCGCCGTTATCTGATAGTAGCGGCGGTTGCGCCCGTTGAACGGTTCATCGTAGGTTGCCAGAAAGCCGTCCTTTTGCAGGCGGCGCAGGATGGGGTACAGGGTCGATTCCGACACAGACACAACTTTTTTGATGTTTTGCGTCAAGGCGTAGCCGTAGGCGTCCCCGCGCGACAACACGGCCAGAACGCAGCCATCCAGTAATGCGGAACCCAGTTGAAACATCTCTTCCCTCCTCTCCTCTGTCGGCCTAATTTTCCGGTCAAGATATATCTTGCACAATACTATATGATATATAGTATTATTTGTCAACAGATAATTGAGACGAGATTTGCGCGGGGTACTACCGGCGGATTGACGCCGGATTTTTTAAGTGAGTGAGTACGTCCATGAGGGAAAACTGATTCAAGAAAGCGATGGGGAGGGATACGGCGAGGTATTCTGCCAGAGCCTGTCCTCCTCTACCGAACCTCGAAGATAAAAGTTCCCTGACCGCTACTGGCAACGGTAGTCATAGTTCCTTTGCTGGCGTTGAGGGTAATCAGGGGACGCAGGCCTACTGTCCCATCCGTCGCGGGACGATTCGCAATGGCTCCGGTCGTAGTGACGCAGCTGGCGTTGTCAACAGAGAAGGTGTCGCGCAACCACCACGGTGAATATCCACCGCTGACCTCCAGATTTGCGTCGGAATAGCCACTTTGGTTTCGCGCCCAATCCGTACCGGTCGCGCGGCAACGCGTGGTGTCAGAAGCAAAGAAACGCTGAAGCTCGACGCTGGTGGGCAGGGTGACCGTGCTGTTGTCGATACCAGGCACCAAAGTATCGCGTTGTTTGGCCTCAAATGTCGCGGTGAGAAAGCTGTCATTGAGCCACGTTCTGGCCGCAGAGGTTGACCACATCACCCAAGGAGTAAACACTGGGTCGTCAGCATAGCGACCAGCCGTCACAATATGGCTAGACAGCAAGGTGTAGCTGGTTGAAGTTTTATCAACGACCGTCCAGTCAAGCGTGACCCCGTGATCGCTGCCAAAACGCACCGTTGAACCCAGCTGCGGTACGGCTGCCGCTGGTGGATTCGT
>JAIRWZ010000067.1 GCA_031268615.1 Actinomycetes bacterium
CCTCATGCTGCTGTCGCCCGACGCGCCGGTTGGCGCGGATTTTGCGCAGTGGTACGGCATGGCGGACACCGTGCTGGACCTGGAAATCACGCCGAATCGCCCCGACTGTCTGTCCATGCGCGGCATTGCCCGTGAATTCGGCGCCGTGCTGGACAGCCCGCCCGCGCCCCTGCCGACCGCCGACATCACCGAGCAGGGCGCGTCCATTGACAGCGCCGCCACGGTGAGCATCACAGAACCGGCGCTCTGCCCCCGCTATGCGGCGCGGCTCATCAGAAACGTGAAAATCGGCCCCTCGCCCCAATGGTTGGCGCAGCGCGTCATTGCCGCCGGCGCCCGCCCCATCAACAATGTCGTTGACATCACCAACCTGGTCATGTTCGAAACAGGCCAGCCTCTGCACGCCTTCGACTACGACCGCATTGCGAAAGACGCCAGTGGCCGCGCCGCCATCATCGTTCGTCGCGCCACCGAAGGTGAAACCATCACGACGCTGGACGATGTCGAACGCAGGCTCAATCCGTCCAACTTGCTCATCACCGACCCGTCCGGCCCCATTACGCTCGCCGGTGTCATGGGTGCAGAAAACACCGAAGTCACCGATAACACGACCACCATTTTTCTGGAAGGCGCGATTTTCGACTCCGCCACGACCAGCCGCACCAGCCGCGGCTTCGCCTTGATTTCCGAGGCCAGCCTGCGCTACGAACGCGGCGTGGATATCGAATACACGCCGACTGCCATCGACCGCGCGGCGGCGTTGATGGCGCAGCTGGCGGCAGGTCAGGTCGCCCCCGGCATGATTGACGAATACCCGCGGCCCTACGAGCGACCGACGCTGACCCTGCGCGAATCTGCCGTGCAACGCCTCATCGGTGAGCCGATTCCGATAGACGTCTGTGCGGCCTCTCTGACCAAATTGGATTTAGAAGTGAGTACGTCCACACCGGGCACGCTTGCGGTAGTGATACCCGCTTTCCGTCCCGACCTGCTGCGCGAGGTTGACCTCATCGAGGAAGTTTTGCGTCTGTGGGGCATGGAACGCATTAGCCCGACGCTGCCGACGGGAAACGGACATGCCGGTGGCCTGACCTCTGCCCAGCAATTGACCCGTCGCGTTGCGGCGACCTTGCGTGCCGCCGGGCTGAACGAAACCATTACGCTGCCCTTTGGCAATCCGCGTGACTATGCGGCTTTGGGTATGGCGTCGGGGGATGGGGCAGAATTAGTGGAATTGCATAATCCCATGTCGGCCGACCAAAGCGTGCTGCGCAGTCTGTTGGTGCCGAACCTGCTCTCCGCGGTTTCTCTGAACCTGCGTCAGGGAACCAAAGACGTTCAGCTTTTTGAAATCGGAGACGTGTTCACGACCGCCGACGGACGCAAACAGCCGAAGGAAGTTCAGCGGGTCGGCGCGGTGCTGGCAGGCTCGTTTAACCCTCCCGGATGGAATGACCCTGCGGTGCCGCTAGATTTTTATGATGGTAAAGGTATCATTGAATTGTTGGTACGCGAACTCTGCGTTGGTCGGTATCGCCTGGTGGCTGCCGCTGATGGCGCGTGGCCTTTTCTGCAGCCGGGACGCTCGGCGGATATAGTGATGGCCGGACAGACGGTAGGCTGGTTGGGAGAAGTGCATCCTCGCGTACTGCGATTTTTTGCTATCGACGAGCCGGTCACGGCCTTTGAATTCAATCTCTCCGCGTTTCTGAAAGCTGCGCAGGCCTCGCGTCCCTTTGCCAGCCCGTCGCGCTATCCGTCTATTGACTTTGATGTGGCCTTGGTTGTTGACGAAAGTGTAGAAGCTGAAACCCTACTGCAACGTATCAGAACGCTGGGTAAAAAGACGCCCCTTTTCGCGGTGCGGCTCTTCGATGTGTACCGGGGGACGGGCATAACGCCGGGCAAAAAATCCCTCGCGTTCTCATTTTCCTATCGCTCGACAGACCGCACATTGACCGCTGCGGAAGTTGAAGGCGTCCACCATAATCTGATAGAAAAGTTGTGCAAAGCCACTGAAGCGACGATACGCGCCTGAGCCGCAGAGATACCGCAGCAGGATTTACTCCCACTAGAATATACAATAATCAACTGAAAATGCGCTATTTTATGCCATAAAGTTTTTCACTTTACGGTGTTTGTGTGCTTGATATACGGTCCGCGGCGTACTATACTGCAACCGAATACATCTTTGGTTTACATGCGCGCAGCGCATTAGGAAAGGAAAAGGGAGGATTTGCATGAGTCATCCAATTAATGTTTTTTCCGAAATCGGGAAGCTGGAAGCAGTCTTGCTCAAGCGTCCTGGGCGCGAGATTGAAAACCTCGTACCGGACTATCTGGAGCGTTTGCTCTTCGACGACATCCCGGCGCTTTCTGTCGCGCAGCGCGAACATGACGCCTTTGCCGACGTGTTGCGCAAACAAGGCGCGGAGGTTCTGTATCTGGAAGCGCTGACCGTTGAGGCGCTGGATACCAATCCGGTACTGCGCGCCCAGTTTGTTGACGAGATTTTGCAGGAATCTGGCCACACCGTCGGTGGCTACGAGGTGTTCATTCGGGAATACCTCCTGTCGCTGTCAACGAAGGATTTAGTTGACACCATCATGAGCGGCCTGCGCAAAAACGAAATCGAAGCTCCGGGCACGAAGGGGCTGCAGGATTTGATGGACCGTCGCTATCCCTTCTATCTGGACCCCATGCCGAACCTCTACTTTACCCGCGACCCGGCGGCCAGTATCGGCCACGGCATGACGCTGAACCGCATGGCCAACGAAGCGCGCCGCCGCGAATCGCTC
Organism: Actinomycetes bacterium; assembly: GCA_031268615.1. Taxonomy (GTDB): domain Bacteria; phylum Actinomycetota; class Coriobacteriia; order WRKU01; family WQUG01; genus JAIRWZ01. The sequence goes on from JAIRWZ010000067.1 coordinate 2,799, forward strand.
TTCATGGCCTACATCCTGCGCTATCACCCCCGCTTCGCCGGACATGAGGTACCGGTATGGCTGGACCGTAATCAAAACTACTGGATGGAAGGTGGCGACGAGCTGGTTTTGGCACGGGGAACCATCGCCGTGGGAGTTTCGCAGCGCACTTCGGCGCCCGCCATTGAAAATCTGGCCCGCAATCTGTTCAGCCGCCAGAAAGACATCAAACAAATCCTGGCTTTCGAAATCCCTGAAACACGCGCTTTTATGCATTTGGACACGGTATTTACGCAGGTCAACTATAATCAGTTCACGATTCATCCGGCCATTCAAAACGAGGCTGGCGGGCTGAACATCTACTCCATCATGGCCGACCCCAACTCGCCACGTGGCCTGAAGTTCACGCATTCCGACGACCTGGAAGGCATGCTGAAATCAGCCTTGGGCGTTGACGACCTGGATTTGATTCCCTGTGGCGGCGGCGACCCGCTGGTGGCTGCCCGCGAACAATGGAACGACGGCAGCAATACGCTGGCGGTGGCTCCGGGCGTGGTCTGCACCTATGACCGCAACTACGCCTCGAACGAGGCCATGCGGGAACACGGTCTGGAAGTCCACGAGATTATCGGCAGCGAACTGGCGCGAGGTCGGGGCGGCCCGCGTTGCATGAGTCAGCCGATTTTGCGCGCGGATATTGATTAAACATTAAACGGAGTGAGCGCGTCCATTCATGGACGTACTCACTCAAGACAAGAGAGGAGATTACTCGCATGGCAGTACAGGTACGGAAGGACTTTCAGGGTCGTAGCTTTTTGGCGATTAAGGACTTCACGAAGGACGAGTTTAACGCGCTGATTGATTTTTCCGCGGAACTCAAGGCCATGAAAAAGGCGGGGGAGCGGCATCGCTACTGCGAGGGCAAGAGCATTGCGCTGCTGTTCGAGAAACCCTCGACGCGGACCCGTTGCGCTTTTGCCGTCAGCGCCGTGGATTTAGGCGCGCACCCTGAATACTTGGG
>JAIRWZ010000097.1 GCA_031268615.1 Actinomycetes bacterium
TCTGGCGGATTGAAGTCATAATAGTAGGACAGACCCATAGCTCCTCCAGGGGCACTTCCTTGATAGACCTGGCTTTTCCACGAAGCAAGCGTCTGAATATCACTCGTTCCCCGCTGAACAATAATCGAACCGATGTATCCACATGCTATACGGCTAGTAGGAAGAATGTTATATCCATAATAAACGCGCCAGAGCGCCTCTACCACCACCTTGTCGCCGTAAAGCAGGGAAACGTTGTAATCAGTGTTATTAATCGTCACTACATAGGTACCGGCGGTAGAAGCCGTATAGAGGGTGATACGGGGGCGAATATCCATAATAATAGAGTTGAGTGTTGAGGTATCTATTCCCGTTAGCCACGGGTCGGGGGTGTAGGCAGGTTGCTCACTCGCTTTAAGAATATACCGGGTCACCGGATTAGTCCCTGTCCCCGCGCTCATGCTGTAGCCCCAGGGGTTTGACGGCGGAACGCCAATGGTTCCGGTATTGGGCCCCATACTCGGCCCCACCATCCAGGTGTTATAGAGGTCCCAATTGCCGCCCAAATCCTGACCTCCCCACCCCATCCGGGCATATCCATGATCTATGTCTCCTGGACCCTCCAGCGGAAAGCATCTAACTCTTCCCGGCATCGTAATAGTAGTCGTCGTACCCGCTATCGTAGTCGAATTGAGAGTATCCTTCGTGTAGGCGAAAGCCCGGTCAGACGTTGCAAACACCAAAACGGAGAGTATAAGAGAAAACAACACGGAGCAAGCCACACGCGCAGGGTACGCAAAATGGCGCGGTCGCGGGAGCACGCTGTCAAAACCAACCTGGCTACTTACCCGGTTATATTGGTCATATGCTGTTCTCATGTGCTCCCAGTCGTGGCGAATTCTCCTCATCAAAGAACTTTCCTCATCAAACAGCATCATTGTACCAAAGTAAAGTGGATTTGTACCAAAATACACAAAAGAGGTGAGCGCGTCCAAACCAGCAACAAAGCCAAGGGCGGTTCGCGAACAAGTTCTCCCTCACGAAATACATTCTTCACGTGTCAAAAAATCGTCGATTTATCACGGCCAAACAAAATTGCCATCTGGTTTAAAGTCAGCCAAACCGTCTCATCACCCAACATCACTTCCAGCCGCACCGCAGTGCCAGGCTGATACAGCACTATCTCATTGGTAGCACCCATAGCGCGCTCACTTCCTGTCCCCCTGATAAAACGGCGATCAGAGCAAACTTGCGCTCGGCCTGTAGGGTAAGTTGGCTTGCCAACTTACCGCCAGCTGGTAACAGGCAGCACGTTGCCAAGGAGCGGCAAGTTGAACAAGTCAACTTGCCCTACATGTGGATGGGAGGTCCAGAGACGTCACCGTTGCAGTATTGGTTGCCAACTTGCCCTACGGTGTGGAGGGGAGACATTGCGGAGGGTGGCAGGCAGCCGGGCGATTGTACGCGGAAGATTTCTGGGCTGCTGTCGTGTTGGAAGGTACAATGATGCTATGAAGTATCACATTCCTGAAAGCGACGCAGAGCTGCTGCAAGCCTGTCGTGTTGACGTGTTTCGCGGGTCTGGCCCTGGTGGGCAGAGCGTCAACACCACTGACAGCGCCGTGCGCCTGACTCACGAACCCAGCGGCATTGTGGTGGTAGCGCGCAGCGAACGCAGTCAACTGGCGAACAAAAAAGCCGCGCTGACCCGTCTGCGGGCTCGCCTGCAAGCAGCCAACCGCGTGCCGAAACCGCGCCACGCGACCCGTCCTGGCAAAGCGGCCATTGAGCGTCGTCTACGCGGGAAACGACAGCGCGCGCTCACCAAACAATCGCGCCAAAAACCACCACAAGAGTGAGTACGTCCATGCTTGCTGCCGATTGCGGGAATGGACCCCCGGTCAAGCCGGGGGCAGGCTCAATACTCACTTATTTTCGGGTGTGTCTAGAGGAGCGCTGTGATGATTTTGATGGCTGTGCCGGCAATGATGATGAGGCCTATTGCTACGAATACGCCGTATATTTTCCGTGATTCTTTGTCCGCCCATTCCTTTTTCAGGTAGGCGCCGCCGGCGATTGCGATGCAGGCTCCGATGAATAGTCCGACGATTGCGAAGATGGTTCCTGTCATGTTTTGTCCCTCCAGGTCAATAAGAATGATGAATTGATGATGACCGCTACCGAGCCGACGTTATGGACGAGCGCGCCAACGACCGGGTTCAGCACTCCGGTGATGGCAAGCGCGATAGCGATGAAATTGAGCAGCATAGAGGCCGCCAAGTTGAGGTTGATGGTTCGCATGGTCCTCTTTGCGAGCTGGAGGAGATGGGGGATTTCTTTGATGTCGTCACCGACGAGCGCAATATCGGCCGCTTCGATGGCAATGTCGCTGCCGATACCGCCCATGGCAATGCCGACCTGAGCCACTTTCAGTGCGGGCGCGTCGTTAATGCCGTCGCCGACCATACATACGGGGTCGCCATTTTTCTGATAGTCCCGTATTTTTTTCAGCTTGTCTTCCGGGAGGCAATTCGCCTGTACTTCGGATATGTTTGCGGCGGCGGCGATGTGACGCGCGGCCTGTTCTGTATCACCCGTCAACAGGATGATGCTGACGCCAGCCTGTTCGATGGCCTGCACGGTGTCGGCAGCGTCGGCTCGCAAGGTGTCGGAAAGGACGATGAAGCCAATCGGCTTCTGGTCGTCCATTATATAAATGACGGTGCAGCCCTCTGATTTGGAAAGGGCGATGTCCTCCTGGCTTTCTTTGGACATGGCGAGGTGGCGGTCGCGGAGCAAGGCCTCATTGCCCGCATGTATTTGTTTCCCCTGTATGTGTGCCGTTACGCCGTGACCGGGCAGCAGTTTGAAGTCGGTCGGCTGCTCGGGTGTTTGTCCGGTTTCTTGTTGATAGTGGCTCACGATTGCTTTGCCAAGGGGGTGTTCGGAGCGCATTTCGGCTCTGGCCGTCATTTCCAGAACATCGCTGTCGGGTATGCTCGGGACACAGCTCTTTACTTTGACGACGGCAGGTTTTCCGCGGGTCAGCGTTCCTGTTTTATCAAAGGCAATGCACTTCACCTGCGCCAGACGTTCCAGCGCGTCCCCTTGACGAACCAATATGCCAAACTTTGTAGCGTTGCCTATCCCTGCCATGATAGCCGTCGGCGTCGCCAGTACCAAGGCGCAGGGGCAGAACACGACAAGGATGGTGACTGCTCGTATGGGCTGTCCCGAAATCGCCCAGGTGGTTGCGGCAGCAACCAGGGCGATAATCACAATCCATGTCGCCCATCTGTCAGCCAGTCCCACAATTTTTGCCTTGCCCGCATCGGCAGATTCCACCAGCCGAATCATACGTTGCAGGGAGCTGTCCTCGCCGACCTTTTGCGCCGTCATGTCAAAGGTGCCAAATTGATTGACCGTTCCGCTTTGTACCTCGTCGCCTTCGCTCTTGTCAACTGGCAGAGATTCACCGGTCATAACGGACTGGTCGATGGAGGTTTGCCCTTTCGTGATAGTGCCATCAACGGCAATGGTTTCTCCCGCGAACACGCGCAGGGTATCGCCGATTTTTACCTCTTTAGCAGGTATTACTTTTTCCTCGCCATCTCTGACTACGCGCGCGGTTGTTGGCGTGAGATGTACCAGTTTTTCTATTCCCGCCTGTGCCTTTTTCACCGTGCGTTCTTCGAGGTACGCACCGATTGTCATGATGAGCGCTACTTCACCAGCCGCAAAGATTTCACCAATAATGACGGAAGCAATCAACGCAAGGGATACAAGGACATCTGCCTTGATGTCAAATTCGGTAACCAGCCCCACAATCGCACCTTTGATAATGGGCAAACCACACAGAATAATTGCTATCCAGGACAGGTTTATCGACACATACGCCCGATTGAATAGGTTGAGAGGAAGCGATAGGGTACCGATATCGAAGAAGCCTAGTGCGAGGGCAACAAGCGAAATGCCCATAAAGAGAATCGCCCGCTTATCTTTGTCCCTCACGATTGCTGTCATGTATTCACTCCTCATTTTGCTGCCGGGCCGCCGTTATAATACCCAAGGGGGGTATGGGTATACTTTTATACCGTAAGGGGTATAGGCTTGTCAAGCGGAAATTGAGGGAGGAGTCGGGGAATTTGGTTTAGCTCATGCGCGCAAAGTGTTCGACAGCTTTCGCAAATTCAGCTATCGTTTTATCCGCGTCGCCATGAGCAAGGCCATCACGCACACAGTGATTAAGATGTCCTTCCAAGATAACCTGTCCCACCTTATGCAGCGCAGACTTTGCAGCGTTAATTTGCATAAGTACGTCCTCACAAGGAACGTCTTCGTCCACCATTTTGTCGATGGCATGCAATTGGCCAATGATTTTTTTCATTCTGCGATGAATGTTATCTGAATCCATACACTGTTTCATATCCGCGCCTCCATGCCATACCGTAAGGGGTAACTGTATAGTGTATCTGTGATGAGCCATTTGTCAAATGCCGCCCTACGTGCATTTGGCACTCTTCCTCCAAGTATGGACGTACTCGCTCCGCTTATTTGGAATCAGCAAGAAGTTGCTCTATCGCTGCTTTAAGTTTTGGGATGTTTTGTCCGGAAATGTCCCAGACGATGTCGGGGTCAATCGTTCCGTAATGATGTTGGATTTTGTCGCGCATTCGGCGAATATCGCGATAGGGAACCAGTTCGAGCAGCGCCGATGAGAGTTCAGGCGTTGCCTGCAATACTTGCGTCAGGGTTTCGGCAATTTGACTGATGCTGTGCGCAACACTGTATTGCAGGTCGTAGTCTGCCAGAAAGCCGTCGCGCGATTGTGCGCGGGCACGCGTTTGTGCGATACGATTAGCATAACCAACCACAATCTCCAACCGGGAATATGTTTTCTCATCCATACAGCACCACGCCATCGCGTTCGATAGAGCGAGTCAGCTTGTCGCGAATGACGCTGGTCGCCAATGCTGACCGGGTCAGCAAATCGACCGAAACCGACAGACTTTCAGCCAGTTTTTCCTCGGTGCCCTGAGTGTCGTCTGGTCGATACATCAGCTGCCCATCAACGTAGACGTCCAAATCGCTGGTTGGAGTCTGTTCTCCACGCGCATACGACCCAAACAGCACCACTTTACGCACATCACGCGCATCCTGCAAAACTATGGGAAGAACCCGCTGCCGTATGTCATCTATCGAGTACGTCATGGAGCTATTATAACAGGGCTCTCTTGCGGGTTAATGTGCCGACTCCGACAAATACGAGGTTGTTGCTTGCGTGCTTACTACCAATGGCCACCATACCTGACGCCCTCTTGCTGGTGTGGACGTACTCACTTCTCTTATTTGGCGTATTTGATTTTGGTTTTCAGCATCTTTTTGGGCGGGACTTCGAAACAGGTGCGGCCCGGTTTCAGCGACAGCTCCTTGCCGTTGGCGTCGAACAGGCGTGGCGGCGCGTTGCGGTCCGCCTTCCAGCGGCATTTGTACAGCCAGCCGTCACGCAGCAGATACGCCTTGCCTTCGCCGCCCATGTTGGTGTCGTAGGTGGGCGAGCCGGCGGGGTCTTTTTTCTGCGCCTGGCTGTAGTCGGCAAACATCACAACGACGTTATCTATCCACATCTGCTCGCCGCTCGCGCGGTCGATATGAGGCTTGTCGCCGGTTTTGCGCAGGTAAACGCCGCGTTCCTCGTTCCAGGTCCAAATAGCATGCTGGTAATAGTGAACGTTAACGCTGGCTGCGCGTGTGGCCTCGAAGCCTTCCAGCGCCCCGTCGGGTGTAAAAGCGGTTTCGGCCGTGTCAAAGTTCAGCGTAGCGGGAGTAGCGCTCATAATGTCGGTGTGTTTTTTGAGCAACTTGTAGGCGGCTTTGGTATCCAGATACAAGTTGTGCGGGGTTTTGCGGTCTGTGCTGCGGGAATACAACGGCGCAGCAGGATTGGCGTCGGGGAAGATATCAAGCTTTGCAGCTTTCAGCTTCGAGCGAACCTCGCTGTTACAGCCTGAGTAGAACAGCATGCCCTGGTACTGCGGCACAATCCACAGGTCGGTGTGGCGTGCGCTGCGCACGGGGCCAACCTCTTTGGGGATGGTGCTTTGGTACAAGGCGTTGAAGCGGGATTCGGCGCCTTCAATCATAGATTCGTAGATGATGTCGGCCGAGTTCAGCCCGGTCTGGGGTTGAGCCTGGGGTGAGTTTTCAATCTTTACTGACAGGGGGCGGCGTGCCGTGTTGGTCGGGTCATCGGAAGGAAGCCCCGTTAGCGGCCAGAAATACTGGGGCGCTGCGGGTTCGGTGGCCTCCTGAGAAACCGCGCCAGCAGGTGGTTTAACAACGACAGGTTTTTTCTTTTTGCAGGCGCTCAACGTGAAACCCAGGGCGAGGGCAACGGTGAGCAGGGCAACGGTAAGCAGTTTTGTTTGACGGTTCCGGCTTATTTTGTTCATCATGTTCATCATAGTTAGTTCACCTCTTTCTGCCAAATTCGGCAGCGTCTATCCTATCATGAGGTACGGGAGGGTTACGCTATTCGATACCTTTGCGTAGACGCCTCGTGCGGATACCGCGAGATGTCAGCTGCGTAGACGCCTTGTGCGGATACCGCGAGATATCAGCTGTGTTGTGTCGGAGGCATGAAACATTGCGGAAGGTCATATTGGACCGTATTGGACCGTATTGCATGACCAATTAAGGCATGATTTCGGGAACCTTACGAAACGGTTGCGCACAGGTTGCGTCGGGATCACGCAGCAACAAAAGATGCTAGTATCGACAGCCTTGTCAGGGTTTAAGGTGAGAAGATTGCGGATATTGGGAAGATTGTGGTGAGAGCAATTATGAAAAAACTGATGAAAATGAGTAGTCGCAGAATTCTGTATAGTGCGTGTGTAGTGTTTCTTGTTGCTGGATTCACTGTTACTGTTTGTGCAACCAGTGATGTTTTTGCACGTTCCGGTCATGCGCGAGGTCCTCACGTCCGGACCGTCAAAACGCAGGGCACTGATGTCGTTGCAACGTCATGGCTTGCGCAAAGTACCCCGAAGGAAAATGTCTCCCATCTGACTGACGCAAGTTATCTTAAGGTAGGTATCTCAAAAAACGGAAAAGCAAACATTGGACTGATACATTTTGACCTTCCTGCCGGGATTACCGCGAAAGAAGTAATTCGTGCGGAGTTGCGACTGAAGAAAAAATCAGGAGTTCATCCTCGCGTGATAGTAGGGGCCGCACGGAAGGAATGGGCATTTGTCACAGCAACCTATCGCGATATGGCGGGAAAGACCCGCTACGCACGACAGGCCCCTTGCCTTCGCGCGCAAAATGGCAATTGGTATAGCGCCAATGTCACCCGCATAGTAAAGGAGTGGCTGTCAGGGAAAGCGGGTAACTATGGATTTGCGCTTAAGGGAACCCGTAAAGGACAAGTCACGAAATTCGTTTCAGCTTATGCCGACAGAATAAAAGACTATCCCGCACTGGAAATAACTTATCGACGTAAACAACCAACGACCAGCTATGGAAAATATGGCTACACGAAACAATCGACATCCAAAGGGAACTGTTTTTCCTACGCTCTGCGCGATACCAACGCGATATTCTTAAACGATATCCTGACGCCTGCGCAAAAACAGCAACTTCAAAATCTAAGCAACGAACGCACCCCCGAAGCTGCGCAAAACTATTTCAAGCAGCGTGTCTTTGACTACCTACGGACGCACCAACAAAAGCTTGGCATACAATCATGGAGGGCCCTGTCATCGTCTACCCAGAAAATTGACCCGAAAAAAGAATATCTTGTTGCCTTTAAGACTGGATTTGTCAAAAAAGGTTATGGGAGTGGCGCTGACGGTTCTTACCTTCTGGAGGAAGACTTCGATTATCACTGGCGTGTGCGACTAAAAGACGGTCGCTGGGCAGAGAAAATCACTCATACCCCAACGCGCATAGTGCCCGGTTCCAATTGGTCGTACAGTGCCGCACGATATCCGTGGGACAGCGATTATCTGTGGGGCTACGAGCGGTTTAATAGCTTTTACACCAGCAAGCCGACGTATATAGCCATAGCGAAGAAAACCGATGCCTTCACTGCGCACAAACGCTGACGACAGGTTCGAATCCCCGTAATATCTTGCTAAGTTCTGGCGGAGGAGGTGGGATTCGAACCCACGTCACGGATTAACACCGTGAAACGGTTTTCGAGACCGCCGCATTCAACCACTCTGCCACCCCTCCGCATTGCGCGGGCCAATCAGCGCACCGACCTTGTACCGGGGAACTCTCCCTATCCGCGCGACCTACCTTGACCCACCGACAAGCCCGCCTATGATAGCAAAAATCGCCGTACCATGCTAAAATTGACATCGCACAAAGCTTATTCCGCAACTTATTTGATTAAAAATTGGTCATGGTAAGGATACAAGGATACGGAAACCGGTTATGCACACCACCATACAACGCGATGTGACCCCCGTAACAACCTCGCTGCTTGCCGTGATGACCTTGGCTTTGGCCATTGCACTATTAGCTATGCTCTCCGGGTGCCGTGCCACGCAGCCCCGGTCGAATAATTCCTGGCGCAGCGAAAACAATGCCCTGCTTACCACAGCTGACGCCGACCCAGCCGACGCCCAATCCTA
>JAIRWZ010000106.1 GCA_031268615.1 Actinomycetes bacterium
TGAAGGAAGCCATCGAAGCCGGATATATCTATATTGCCCAACCGCCGCTGTATAAGTTGACAGTGGGGCGCAAGTCAAACTACGTCTATTCTGAAGCGGAACTACAGGAGCTGATGAAAGAAGTCAAAAAGGATCAGAAGTTTTCAATTCAGCGCTACAAAGGTTTGGGAGAAATGAATCCAGAACAGCTGTGGGAAACGACGATGGACCCGGCGAAACGCACTTTATTGCAGGTTAACATTGCTGACGTGCTGCTGGCGGAACAAGCCGTCAGCGACCTGATGGGAGATTTGGTAGAGCCGCGCCGTGACTTTATTCAGACGCACGCCAAAGATGTCAGGTTTTTGGATATATAGCAGGACGGGCACGACTTTTGGCAAGTCAAGTGGAAAGCCAAAAGTATGCCCGCCGCGGGGACTGGCAACAAGAGAAGTAGGGCGGGCATTGCATGCCCGCCGCGGGACTGGCAGTACAGAGCAGAGACGAGTAACAGGCTGGTATGGACCCCCGGTCAAAGCCGGGGGCAGGCTCAGTACTCGCTCCGTATAAGAAAGGAAGCAATTTGTGGCTGAAGAAATAGCGCCGTTAGAAGAAAGCAAAGTATTACCGATTGACCTGCATCGCGAGATGAGGCAATCGTTCCTGGAGTATTCGATGTCGGTCATCGTGGCGCGCGCGCTGCCGGATGTGCGCGACGGGCTGAAGCCGGTACACCGGCGCATTTTGTACGCCATGAACGAATCGGGACTGACTCCGGCCAAGCCGTACAAGAAATCGGCCTGGACGGTCGGCGAAGTTATCGGTAAATACCACCCGCACGGCGACGTAGCAGTGTATGACACCATGGTGCGTTTGGCGCAAGATTTTGCGATGCGCGTGCCGTTGGTCGATGGGCACGGGAACTTTGGGTCGGTTGACGGGGACTCGCCGGCGGCCATGCGCTACACCGAGTCACGGCTGCAACGCGTGACGCTGGAGCTGTTGCGCGATTTGGAAAAGGAAACGGTCGATTTTGGGCCGAACTATGACGAATCGCTGCAAGAGCCGCTGGTTCTGCCCGCACGGTTCCCGAACTTGCTGGTCAATGGGTCGGCGGGCATTGCGGTTGGCATGGCAACCAACATTCCGCCGCACAATCTGGGAGAAGTCATCGACGCGACGATAATGCTGATTGACAACCCGGACGCCGGGATTGACGAGCTGCTGACCGTTCTGCCGGGGCCGGACTTCCCGACGGCGGGGATGATTATGGGGCGCGAGGGCATTCGTGATGCCTACGAAACGGGGCGCGGCAGCATTACGATTCGCGGCAAGGCGCATGCGGAACAAACCTCGACGGGACGCACGCGCATTGTGGTTACTGAAATCCCCTATCAGGTCAACAAATCAAAGCTCATCGTGAAAATTGCCGAACTGGTCAAAGAGAAAAAACTGCCGGAAATCAGCGACATGCGCGACGAGTCTGACCGCAAGGGCATGCGCATTGTCATGGAGCTGAAATCGCAGGGAATCCCCCAGGTCGTGCTGAACAAACTGTATAAGCACACGCAGTTGCAAACGGGTTTTGGCGTCATCATGCTGGCGCTGGTCGATGGCGTGCCGCAGGTGCTGTCGCTGAAAGAAGTGCTGCAAAACTACATCAAACATCAAGAAGACGTGATTGTCCGACGGACTCAATATGAGCTGAAAAAGGCGAGGGAGCGCGCCCATTTGCTGGAAGGCTTTGCCCTGGCGTTGGATAACATCGACGAAATTATCACAATCATTAAGGCAAGTTCTGATGACAAGGTGGCCAAAGCTGCTTTAATGGAGCGGTTTGCGTTCAGCGAAATTCAAACGGACGCAATTTTAGAAATGCGTCTACGGCGATTGACCGCCCTGGAACATGAAAAAATCGAAACAGAGCTGGCCGAGCTGCGCAAACGTATTATCTGGTATGAGCGCCTGCTGTCCGACGAGGCCTTGGTGCTGGGCGTTATTAAGGAGGAACTGGGCGAGATTCGCGCTCGGTTTGCCGATAAACGCCGCACAGAGATTTCGGGTCAAGCGAAAGATTTGGATATTGAAGACCTTATTGCTGAAGAAGACATGGTAGTGACCATCACGAAGGCCGGGTATGTGAAACGTCTGCCGGTGGCGACCTATCGTCAGCAAAAGCGCGGTGGCAAGGGAGTGGCCGGGGTCAATTTGAAAGACAACGACTTTGTTGAAAATCTGTTCATTGCAAGCACCCACGACTACGTGCTGTTCTTCTCGACAAAAGGCAAGGTGTATAAACTGAAGGTCCACGAGTTGCCGGTGGGTTCGCGTCATGCGCGGGGAACGGCGGTCGTTAATCTGTTGCCCTTTGAGCAGGATGAGAAAATCGCCGCGGTCATTAACACGAAGGACTTTCCGGATAATGAATACCTGCTGTTTGCCACGGAAGGCGGCATGGTAAAAAAGACGGCATTGAAAGCGTATGGACGCGTACATGTGGGCGGGATTATCGCCATCAACCTGCGTGACGGCGACCATCTGATTTCCGTACGTCGAGTTCATAAGGGGCAAAAGGTCATCATGGTGTCCACGGCAGGCAAGGCGATGTTATTTGACGAGGCCGAAGCGCGTCCGATGGGTCGCGATACCCGGGGCGTGAAGGGCATGGCCGTACGCGCGGGAGAATCTGTGCTGGGTATGGAAATCGCTCCTGACACCAGTGAGCTGTTCGTGGTAACTGAACGAGGCTACGGGAAACGAACTGCTTTGACCGAGTACCCCGAACATCATCGTGGCGGCAAAGGGGTAAAAACTATCATGTTGACCCCTAAAAAGGGACTGTTAGCAGGAATGAAAATCGTTAACGCTGACCACGAGCTTATGCTGGTATCAGAGGAAGGCGTCGTCATTCGCGTCAAAGCGAAAGATATCTCGCTGTTGGGTCGCGCGACCCAAGGCGTTAAAGTGATGAATGTGGGGGCAAACGACCGCGTCAGCGCTATCGCTCGCTTCAAGGTGACCGGGAAAAAGAAGCCGAAAGCCGAGGTTGCCGAAGGACAAGCTCCATTGCCGGGCGTGGGAGACGACGAGGCGGACGGCGATGACGGCGACGGCGCCGAGGTAGACGATTTGTAGGGCCGGAATAGTTTCTGTGATGGACGCGCTCACTCATGAAAGGGGCAGGCAATGACGCACGGTTTTGATAATCTGATGGTGTTGGACCACCCGCTGATTCAACACAAAATGTCGATTTTGCGCAGCGTTGACACCGGCAAAAAAAAGTTCACCGAGCTGGTTGACGAAATCACCGCGCTGGTGACCTATGAGGCTACGCGCGAGCTGCCGCTGGAAGACGTGTCGGTGACCACGCCTCTGACCACGGCAATCTTTCATCGGGTAGCTGGTGAACAGCCCGTTGTCGTGCCCATTTTGCGCGCCGGATTGGGGATGCTAGATGGTATTTCGCGCCTGATTCCTAACTGTCGCGTGGGGTTTTTGGGGATGTTTCGCGATGAAGAGACCTTTGAACCGCAGCCCTACTATGAGAAATTTCCTAAAAATTTAGCGAGTGCGCCCATTTTTGTCGTTGACCCCATGCTGGCAACCGGTGGGTCGGCGACCGCGGGGGTCAGCTTCATTAAACGCCAGGGGGGTCGCGACATTAAGGTGATGTGTATTGTGGCTGCACGCGCCGGGGTCCAGACGCTGTTGACGGCACATCCGGAGGTTAAAATCTACGCTGCGGCCTTTGATGAAGAGCTGACGCCGAACGCCTACATTACGCCGGGCCTGGGGGACGCGGGAGACCGGTTATTTGGCACGCTGTAGAGGACAGAGATACGAGGCAGTTTTATTTGATTTAGACGGAACGCTGGTCGATACCGGAACGCTTATCCTGAAGTCGTTTGACCGGACGGCACGGGAAGTGCTGGGAGTGGAGGCGCCCAGCGAAGAGCTGGTGTCTGCCGTCGGTCTTTCCCTGGTTGAGCAATTTGAACGAGTTGCCCGCGCCGCCATTTTGGGCGGCGACTATGAGCGTCCGACTCAGGCGCTGTATGACCGTTCTCCGTTGCCAGAGCTGCGGGAGGGCACTGTGGCTGAAGAGGTTGGTGCGCTACGCGACCGTCTGGTGCGCCACTATTCTGAAGTCAATAGCGAGTTGCATGATGAATATATTCGCCC
>JAIRWZ010000130.1 GCA_031268615.1 Actinomycetes bacterium
AAGATAAGGGTGCCGGTACCGCTAGTGAAGGAGTTTCTGAAAGCATAGCCTCCAATACTTTTCACTTTTCTTGGAATAGTAAGGTTACCAGTCAATCCAGCAGTAGCATCAAAGGCGTAATCGCCAATACTAGTCAGGCTGTTGGTATCGTCATCAACACCTGCGAAGGTAAGGCTGCCGTTTCCGACGGTGAAGGAATTGGCAAAAGCATAGGCGCCAATGGTTTCTACGCTTGCCGGAATGCTAAGGTTTCCTTTTAAGCCAACAGCGTTCTGGAAAGCATTGTTTCCAATACTAGCAAGCATACTGGAACCGTCGTTTGCACCCACAAAGGTGAGAGCACCTGAACCAGTGGTGAAGGAGTTTTGAAAAGTGTTGACTCCAATACGCGTCACGCTCTTTGGAATAGTAAGGTTACCCCGCAGACCAGTAGCGCCGGTAAAGGCTCCGTCGTCAATAGTAGTAAGACTGCTGGTGTCATCATCGGTGCCAGCAAAAGTCAGAGTACCAGTACCGTTTTTGAAGGCGTTCGTAAAAGCCCACCTGGAAATAGTAACTACGCTGGCTGGAATGGTAAGATCCCCTTGCAGACCGGTGGCGTTATAAAAGGAGTTTTGACCAATGAAGGTCAGCTGACTTGGGTTGCTCGCGGTGTCAACAAAGATGAGACGACCGTTTCCGGTAGTGAAGGAGTTTCTAAAAGCACAACCATTGGGATTTGCCCCATTTATACTGGTCACACTGGCCGGAATGATGAGGTCTCCGGTTAGATAAGTAGAGCCATCAAAGGCAAAGTCGGGAATAGCAGTAAGAGAGGCAGTGCCATCAGTAGCTCCTTCAAAGACAAGCGAGCCTTCTCTTTGAATAGCAATGCCTGAAAAAGCATACGTACCCATAGTAGTTAAAGTGGCCGGAAAACGTATTTCTTCACCTAAGTTAAGGCAACCTCTAAAAGCAGAGCCACCAATAGAGGTCAGATGATTAGGAAGTACTAAACTTTGAATACCACTCTTGTTGAGAAAGACACTGCTACTGATGACTTTCACGTCATAGGCTTGGGTACCGCTTGGGTTAATGCTGTCCGGAATAACTAAGTCTATGAGGTTTCCAGGATCAATACCTCCGGTAAAAGCAGTAAGCGTAGCTCCATTTGTGGGATTAGCATTATCGTAACTGAAGGTAAAGGTACCGTCAGCAAAAGGCTGGTTAAAGGTTTGAGTTGCCGCAAACGCGCTGACGGGAAGTATTGCGGAGAGAAGGACTTGCAGGAACAGGGTTACGGTTAGAAACGCAGAAACGCAACGCTTAGGATAAAGCCCCCCCCCCCGGCGAATTTTTAGAAGATTGTTTACGGGGCGTGAGGTGTGAGAATTGCTTGCAGATACCTTCATGCTAGTTGTTTTTCCTTTCCTCGGGTAACACAGTGCGTATGTGTACACTTCATCAATCCACCTAAGTATATTACAGAATTTGCACCCATTCGTCAACGATACAGGCTCGTGAAGCCTGTTTATGGGGCCGCGGGTAAAGGGTACCATTCACGCCGGTAAGTTGGCACAGCCAACTTACCCTACAATATGCGTGTGGCGTCCTCCTCCGCTTATCCCTTATTCCAGTTCAAAGACGCCGGTGTAGAGCTGCCAGTACCTTCCTTGCTGTGCCATCAGCTGGTCGTGATTGCCGCGCTCGATAATGCGGCCATGGTCCATCACCATAATCACATCGGCATTCACAATGGTTGACAGGCGGTGTGCGATGACAAACACCGTCCGTCCCCGCATGAGCGCGTCCATGCCCGCCTGCACCAAAGCCTCCGTGCGCGTGTCAATGCTGGAAGTCGCCTCATCTAACACCATGACTGGCGGGTCACTCAAAGCCGCGCGCGCAATAGACAGCAGCTGCCGTTGCCCCTGGCTCAAATCCTCGCTATTGCCACTCAACTCGGTATCGTAGCCGTGCGACAAGGTCATGATGAACTCGTGTGCGTTCGCCAGCCGCGCGGCAGCCTCGACTTCCTCGTCAGTGGCGTCCAGCCGTCCGTAGCGAATGTTATCGCGCACAGAACCGGTGAAGAGCCCCGTATCCTGCAGCACAATCCCCAAGGACCGACGCAGCTCCGGTTTATGAATTCTGGCAATGTCAATGCCGTCATAGCTTATCGCGCCACAGTCAATATCATAGAAACGGTTAATCAAATTGGTAATCGTCGTCTTACCCGCGCCCGTCGCCCCAATCAGCGCGACTTTCTGCCCCGGCTCGGCATACATGGTAATTCCATGCAGCACCTCTTTGTTCGCCGTATAGCCAAAGACCACCTCATCCAAACGAATGCCGCCGCGCAAAACCGCTGTCGGCGCCGTCTCATCGTCAACCCATTCCCAGCGGTGTTCGCCGGTGTTCACCAGCCGGTACGTCCCGCTGTCCGCTTCGCTTTCCTCATCCAGATGGTCGAAGATTCGCCCCGCGCCAGCCAGCGCCATCACAATAAAGTTAATCTGCTGCGCAATCTGTCCCAAGTTGTTGGTAAACACACGTCCAAACTGCAAAAATGCCCCGATAACGCCAATGGTGACGCCGCCGTGCCCCGCCAACATCAGCGCCGCGCCCAGCGTCGCCACCAACACGTATTGCAGGTGTCCGACGTTACCAATAATCGGCATCAAAATGTTGGCAAAAGCGTTCGCCTTATCCGCCGCTGCGCGCAGCTCCTCGTTCAGCTGCTCGAAATCGCGCACTTGCTCGCGCTCATGCGTAAACACCTTGACGACCTTCTGTCCGTGAATGGCCTCTTCAACAAAGCCGTTCAAAGCCGCCAGCTCTCGCTGTTGGTCGCCGAAAAACCTCCCGGCCCGGCCACCCACAACACGCACGACCTGAGTATTGAACAGGAAAATCCCCAGCACCAGCGCCGTCATTGGCAGCGAAATCACACACATGGCTACAAAAACACACAGCATGGTCAGCACAGAAATCAGCACCTGCGGAATCGACTGGGTGATCATCTGCCGCAAGGTGTCAATATCGTTGGTGTAATAGCTCATCACGTCGCCAAAGGCATGGGTATCAAAATAGCGAATCGGCAGCGTCTGCAAGTGCGCAAACATCCTATCACGCAGCTCTTTCTGCACGTCTTGTCCCATAACCGCCATACGCCGGGACCAATAAAAATTAGCGAGTACGCCCACCACACAAACACCACCCATCACCGTCGCGGCGCGGACCAGCGGCGTGAACGAGGGATGGGCAACAGCAAGCATGGGAGTAATGACGCTGTCGATGAGATACTTCGTATAGAAAGAGTTCAGCGCCACAACACCAGCTGACACAATCATACAGGCCAGCGCGCTAAAAAAGACTCCCTTACGCTTGCTGACGATGAAGCGCGTCAGCCGCCACGCGGTGCGCAGCCCGGCGTGGGACAGAGCCTGACGGGGCCGCGAAGGGCTGGGGCGGGAATGGACGTACTCACTCCGCTTACTTTGTTTGCTTTGTCTACTCATCGTCCAGAACGCCTCCCCGCTGTTGAGAGGCATAAATCTGGCGGTACATGTCGCTTGTGAGCAGCAGTTCATCGTGCGTGCCACAGGCCGAAACCCGCCCGTTGTCCATGACAATGATACTGTCACTATCACATACCGACGAGATACGTTGCGCGATGATGAGTTTCGTGACTTCGGGCAGCTCTTCCGCAAAGGCCCGGCGCAGGAGGGCTTCGGTGCCGGTGTCAACCGCCGAGGTCGAATCGTCCAGGATGATAATCTGGGGGTTTTTCAGCAGGGCACGCGCGATACAGAGACGCTGCTTCTGTCCGCCAGAGACGTTGGAACCCCCCTGCTCAATCCGGGTGTTGTAGCCGTCGGGCAGCTCGCGGATGAACTCGTCGGCCTGAGCCATACGGCAGGCGCGGACCAGGTCACTGTCGGTGGCGGTAGGGTTGCCCCAGCGCAGGTTGTCTTTGATGGTGCCGGAGAACAGAACATTGTTTTGCAGCACCATCGCAACCCGGTTGCGCAGGGTGGTCAAGTCATAGTCGCGCACGTCATGCCCGGCGACCTCGACGCTGCCCGAGGTCACGTCGTAGAGGCGCGCAATCAGCTGGACCAGCGTTGATTTCGAGCTGCCGGTGTCTCCCACAATGCCGATGGTCTGTCCGGACGCAATGTCCAGATTGACCGAACACAGTGCGTTCAAATCGTCGTCGGTGTGGTAGCGAAAGCTGACGTCGCGAAAGCGGATACTGCCGTCGGCGACGCGCATGAGGGGCTGGGGCGGATTTTCCAGCGTGGATTGTTCGTTCAGCACAAGGGCAACGCGTTCGGCGCTGGTGCGCGCGATAGTAATCATCAGGAGCGTAATGGACAACATCATGACTGACATCAGAATCTGAATGATGTAGGTAATCAAGCTGGTCAGCTCGCCGGTTGACATCGTGCCCTGCACAATCATGCGCGCCGACAGCGTGGACACCGTCAGCATACAGGCAAAAATCGTGAACTGCATGAGCGGCGAGTTCAGGGCAAACAGCTTTTCTGCCGTGACGAATTTCGCGTGGATTTCCCCGCTGATTTCGTCGAATTTGCGGATTTCTTCCTGCTCGCGCACGTAGGATTTCACGACGCGTATGCCACGAATGTTTTCCTGCACGACGCGGTTCAAGACATCATAACGCTTGAAGACGTAGTCGAAAATCGGGTGCGCGGTCAGAATCAGGAAAGCCAGGCCACCACCCAACACGACGATTGCCGCCAAAAAGACCAGCGACAGGCGAGCGTTGACCGCCAGCGCCAGGCCGAAGGAGGCCAACATCATCACCGGCGCGCGAACCGCAATGCGGATAATCATGGCGTAGGCGTTTTGGATATTGGTAATGTCAGTCGTCAGGCGCGTGACCAAACCCGCTGACGAAAATCGGTCGATATTTTCAAAGCTGAAATCCTGGACCTTTTCAAAGACGGCATGGCGCACGTTGGCGGCAAAACCCGCGGACGCACGGGCAGCGTACACGCCTGACAGCACGCCGCAAATTAAAGACACGAGGGCGCATCCGGCCAGAAAGAGCGCCATACGCGTGATATAGGCCGTATCGTGCGAAGGTATGCCGATGTCAATAATGCCCGCCATGAAAAACGGGATGATGACTTCCAGCAAAACCTCAACGGTCGCAAAAACCGGAGAGGCAATGGTCGGAGCCTTATAGCGTCCTATGTATGTCGAAAGTGTTCGTAGCATGGTCAATTATGATAACGCAGAGTATCCGTTGAAACGCGCAATTGCGCACTGTTTCGAGGTCGTTGGGTGAACCTGCGTCAGCAGGTGGGTGCCCGCACCGGAACCTATCCAGCTTCCACAAGGACGCGCGCAATGCGCGAGCGAGGATACCTGTCAACTCCGGGATTATTAGGGCTCCCGAATTCGTAAGTGTTGGTTCGACCGTACGAATCGACCTCGAAACAGTACGCAACCGACAGATACCAGTATACCGCTTTTTTGCGAAAGCACACAAAGGCAGGATTGACAATAATTGCCAGAGGGAACCGGTGGGGGCGGGATTGCAGGGACACCTTCCGACCCGTAAGGGTCGGTTGGTGTCCGTATCGGTTGCGGGGAAGAGGCGGAAAGGACAGGCAGCTTTTTGCTGCCTTAGCGGTGGTCCTTATTGACGATTGGCCTGCGCGACGGCGCGCATGAGCTTAATGCGATTGTGCTGGTTGACTTCGGAGGCGCCGGGGTCGTAGTCAATCGGCACGATGTTTGCCTGTGGCCAACGCCGTCGCAGCTCTTTGATGACGCCCTTGCCGGTGATGTGGTTCGGCAGACAAGCAAAGGGCTGGGTGCAGACGATATTAGGCGTGCCACTTTGGATTAGCTCAATCATCTCTGCGGTCAACAGCCAGCCTTCTCCGGTCTGGATGCAGAGCGAAATGACCTCACGCGCCTTGCGACCCAACTCATACACATCAGCCAGTGGCTCAAAACGCTGCGACGCGGCCAGCGCCTTGTTCAGGGGACGACGCAGCGCTTCGATAGCCGCGATAATCGCCCGCATAGCCAGCA
>JAIRWZ010000005.1 GCA_031268615.1 Actinomycetes bacterium
TCCGGGGACTTTGGTTTCAAAGATTTCAGTATGCAGGTCCGCCTCGCCCTGTTCGCGCAGGGATTTTACCGCAGCGTTAATCTCTTCTTCCGAAACGAAACAGCCTTGAATGCGTTTCGGTTTCGGCCAGGCGGGAATAGAGAAAAGCATATCGCCCAAACCGGTCAACTGCTCTGCGCCTGAACTGTCCAGAATAACCCGTGAGTCAATGGCCGTCGGGACAAAAAAGGCAATACGATTGGGAATGTTGGTTTTAATCAAAGGCGTTACGATACTGGCGTCCGGGCGCTGGGTCGCCACCAACAAGTGCATGCCGACAGCTCGCGCCAGTTGAGCCAGGCGCACAATGGAACTTTCAACCTCTTTGGCCGCTACCATCATCAAATCTGCCAGCTCGTCAATGACAATCACCAGATACGGCAATTCCCCAGCCCAAGTGGGGCCCTTGCCGGACAAGAACAGCTGATTATATTCACCGATATTTTTGACCTGTGCTTTTTGTAGAATCTTCAGTCTGCGCTCCATCTCACTGACTGCCCAAGCCAAGGCGCTCGCCGCGTCTTTTGGCGTTGTTACCACCGGCGCATACAGGTGAGGCAGACCGTTGTACTGTGTCAGCTCGACCCGTTTGGGGTCAACTAATATCAGGCGTACCTCGGCCGGCGTTGCGCGCATGATGAGCGACATAATCATGGCGTTGATAGCTACCGATTTGCCGGAACCGGTGGTGCCGGCAATGAGGAGGTGAGGCATAGTTGCCAAATCGCGCAAAATAGCCTGTCCAGCCACATCACGCCCGATAGCTAAGGTCAGCGGACCGCCGCTGCCCGCAGGCAGTAAAATGTCGCCTAAGGTAACCGGCACGCGACGCGCATTGGGGACCTCAATGCCAACCAAGCTCTCTCCGGGAATAGGCGCCAGAATGCGCAGAGTGGATGCCGCCAGAGCCAGGGCTAAGTCGTCAGCCAGAGCGGTGACCCTATTCAAACGCACGCCTTTGGCAATATCGACTTTGAACAGGGTAACGGTCGGACCGCTAACCCAATCAACAACCACTGCCGGTATATCAAAAGTAGCCAGCGTGTCAACGATAACGTCAGCGGTATGAGCAAAGTTTGCCTGCGCCTCTTTGCTCTGACCCGTCGCGTCAACAGGCGTTGTTTTCAGCACATCAAAGGGTGGCAGCTCAAAGCCTTCGCTAGCACGCGGGGCCGCAGCGGAAGTGGCGGATTTCAGCTCTACGGTAGCATCATCGAGCGCGACACGGCCGGCTTTTGTCGAGCCCACGCCACCAGCGCCCGCACCGGCATTGTTCGAGCCTTCCTGCAGCGCAAGGGTAGAATCGGTCCCGAACGTGTCTGCTCCGGCTTGTCTGCGACCCCGACCGCCGGCCTGCCCTTCAGCAATGCTACGCGTCCGCGGCATAGCGGCAGCCTCCTGAGCGACTGCCTGCGCCCGCTCCTCGCGATGAGCAGCAGAGCGCTCACTGATACTTTCAAACAAACGCGAGAAGGAAAAGCCGGTCACCACCAGACCGATGATGCCCAAGGCCGCCTCCAGAATACCGGCAATGATGGGACCGACCAATTGCAGCAACACCCAGCTGAAGCCGTTGCCAACATAGCCACCGTAATTCTGTAAAGCCTCATTTGCAAACAACGCTGTTCTGGGCGCTGCGAGCGCTGCCAAAGACGTGACAGCCAGCGACAGCAGCGCCAAGCCAACCCCCACCCGCAGCTCCACAATTTCAAGCCTTTTCGGAACAAAGAACGATATTCCCAGCACTATCAAAGCCAGAGGCACGACATAGCGGCCAATGCCTACCGCATAGGCCAGACCAACCGAGATATAGTCGGTCACCAGTCCGCTGTGCGCTGACAATACCGCCACCGCCAGAGCCAGGCCAATAGTCAACAAGACAATGCCAGCAATGTCAGCGCTGGCGCGCTCATCCAAAAAAGGCGCTGACGCCCGCGCCGCAGACTTTGTCTTTGCCTGAGCCCGCGAGCCTGTTTTCTGTGTTCTGCGTTTTTTCGTCGTACCCTTTGCCACGGTCCCTTATGCTGCCTCTCTTAACTAAAATTTATTTGATGAATGATATCACAATGAGAATAATTCCCACTGCCGCGGTATAGGCCGCAAACCAGTACAACTGCGTGTTTTGCACGAAATGGAGCATTACTGCAATGGCCAGATAACCTGACACGCCCGCAATTATGAAACCGGTCAAGCTAATGCCAAACGGCGGCAACACCAGGCTGCCATTCAGCAGCCCCAGACCGTCTTTAACCGCACCGGCAGCGATAATCGGCAGACCCAACAGAAACGAATAACGCGTCGCCTCTTTGCGGGACAGCCCCACCATCATTCCTCCCGCAATGGTGGCCCCAGACCGCGAAAACCCCGGAATGACGGCACAGCCTTGCGCAAAACCGGTCAGCGCGGCGCACAGCATGCCCATATTAGATGACGTTACCGGTGCGGCTGCCTTGTGATGTGCGCGTCGTTCCTGCTCTTCGCGACGGTTCGTCAGAATTTCTGCCACACACAGCACAATCGTAGTCAGCAAAAAGGCGCAGCCCAGAAACAAATAGTTGTCGGCAATCGCGCCCAGCTTGTCTTCCAGCAACAAGCCCATCGGACCGGTCACTAAACAGCCAATCAGTATGAATACGCCGACCCGACGCCTGTCCGCCATGTCATGGCGGTGCGCGGGAGCCCAGGCTCGCACCAATCGCGCTATATCGCGACGGAAATAAATAAGCGCCGCAATCAGAGTCGCAATATGCAGGAAAAAGGTGAACTCTAGCCCTTCTTCGCCGTTCACGCCAAACAGCAAATTCAGTAACGACAGGTGCCCTGACGAGGATACCGGCAGAAACTCCGTCAATCCTTGCGCCAGACCCAGACAGGCGGAATACAGCCAGGGAGATGCCGGAAGGCCGGTCATTGGGCAAAGCTTTCGGGTATGGACGTACTCACTTCGCCATTCCTAGATTTCGATGATGGTGGGAATGGTCATGGGGCGGGTTTTCGTTTGCTCCCACACCAGTTGCGACACGCTGTCGCGCACGCTGCGCCGCATATCCCCCAAAGCGGCGTGTTCGCGCAGAGAGCGTTCCAGGGTTTTGCTGGCGCGCGCGGCTATGTCACGCTGGAACTGCGCGGAGTCGGGCACGCTGATACCGCGAATGATGACTTCGGGGCTGCCGATTTGCTTGCCGCGTTTGCGACTGACCGTCATGACCACCGTAACAATGCCGTCCTGACTGAGGTGCTGGCGGTCGCGCAGGACCACGCTGTCAGCGTCGCCAACGTTCAGACCATCGACATAGATGACGCCGTTTTGCACGGGTTCGGCAATGCGCGCGTCGTTGTCGTCAAATTCCAACACATCCCCGTTATCCAGAACAAATATGTTTTCCTCCGGAATGCCAACCGACAGGGCCAGATTTTTATGCGCCACCAGATGTCGCATTTCGCCGTGTACCGGCATAAAATATTCCGGTTTTACGAGGTTTAGCAGCAGTTTCAGTTCTTCCGATGACGCGTGGCCGGAAACATGCACCTCAGCGCGGTTTTTCTCATAGACGTCCGCGCCGATTTTCATCAGCCGGTTCACGATGTTGCCCACTGCCTTTTCGTTGCCCGGCACCGGAGTAGCCGACAAAATGACCGTGTCGCCAGCGGCAATGTGTACCGTGCGATGTTCGCCTCCGGCCATGCGTGCCAGCGCCGACAGGGGTTCTCCCTGACTGCCGGTGCATAAGACGACCACCTCGTTTTCGGGCAGGTTTTTCATGTCATAGGCGTCGATGAAATCTTCATCGGGCACCGCCAGATATCCCAGCTCGCGCGCAATGCGCGTGTTTTGCAACATGCTGCGCCCGGTCACCACAATTTTGCGCCCGGCTTCGCGCGCCGCGTCACAAACCTGTTGGACACGGTGGATATGCGATGAAAACGACGCCACGATTACGCGATTTTTTGCCGCGCTAATGATGGTTTTCAGCGTGCGCCCAACCTCGGCTTCCGACCGTGTCATGCCGCTATGTTCGGCATTGGTGCTGTCGGATAGCAGCAACATAATGCCCGCCTCGCCAAAACGCGCCAGCTCGCCATAGTCGGCCACTCGCCCATCTATCGGCGTCTGGTCCAGTTTGAAGTCACCGGTATGCAGCACGTTTCCCACCGGCGTGTGAATCACCACCGCCAAGCTGTCAGGAATAGAGTGATTCATGTGAATGAAATCCAGCCCAAACACGCCTCGTTTCAGATGAACGCCCCCGCTCACCTCGTGCCAGCGCACGTTTTTCACCCGATGTTCCTCCAGCTTGCCGCGAATCAGGCCCAAGGTCAATTTCGTCGCAATAATCGGGACCTGTTTGGGCGCCAAATCTTTCAATAAATACGGCAGCGCGCCGGTGTGGTCCTCGTGCCCATGCGTCACCACAATCGCGCGCAGCTTGTGCGCGTTTTCCAGCACATACGAATAATCCGGCAAAATCAGGTCAATACCAGGGTGGTCATCGTCGGGAAACATCAGCCCCGCGTCCACCAACAACATATCGTCGCCGTATTCAAAGGCGGTCATGTTCTTACCGATGCCATCCAGCCCACCCAGCGGGATGACGCGCAGAACCTTGTCGCTTGCGGGTTTCGGCTGCCCCGGACGTCCGGCGGATGGCTGCGGTTGCGGTTGTTGTTGTCGCTGTGGCTGTCGTTGCGGTTGCGGTTGCGATTTCTCTTTCGGGGCAGCCGACGAGTTTCCCGCAGCCTTTGGCTTAAACTTGCGGTTTTTCTTTTTTTGCGTTGTCTGTTTTTGTGTTGTCTGTTTGGGTGTTGCGTTTTCTTGCGTTGCCATACTCCTCCTAAGTGAGTGCGTCCAATCCTGCTTTTGTTTGCTTCAGCACAGTCTTCAGACCAGCTGTTTGTTTCTCGTTTGCGTCTATTAAGGGCAGACGCAGACCTCCAACAGGAAAGCCTTCCAGCTCCAAGGCTTTCTTAACCATAATGGGATTTGCCGTAATGAATAGCGCGTCCTCTAAGGGTCGCAGCACTGCGTCAATACGACCGGCCAGCTCGGTGTCTGCGGCAACCTGCGCCTCAATCATGCGTCTCATGGGAGCCGACGCGATGTTGCCAACCGTTGATATAACCCCGCTGCCTCCGTGTTCCATCAACGGCAAGGTCATGGCGTCATCCCCTGACAACACTTCGAAATCATCAGGAGTAGCGGCCATGATTGTGTCAACCTGCGATAAATCACTGTTTGCCTGTTTGACCGCAACAATGTTGGGAACGTCATGCGCCAGACGAATAATCGTATCCGGCTCGATGTTGATGACGCATCGTCCCGGAATGTTATACAAGATTACGGGCAGGTCAACGGCTTCAGCAATAGCGCGAAAGTGGCGATAGAGGCCTTCCTGCGGTGGCTTATTATAGTAAGGCGTTACCGCCATCAACCCGTCAACGCCCAGAGCCGCAACCCTTTGCGCAAAGGCTACGCTGTCTTCGGTGCAATTATCACCGATGTTAGCGACAATGATTCCCGCACCGGCAACAGCGGAGGTGACGGCGCGAAACAGTTCAACACGTTCATCGCGACTGATGGTGGGGCTTTCTCCCGTTGTACCGTTCACAATCAGACCTTCACTACCTTGACCCAAGATACGCAAGGCCAGTTCAGCGGCGCGCGGCAAATCCAGAGACAAGTCCGGTCTGAACGGCGTAACCATAGCCGTCAACAGACGACCAAAACGTGGCGAGACAGTCATCGTACATCCCTTCACTAACGTGTAACTCAACCGCCTCTATTGTCGCATAGTATGCACCAGTGTTACCTGCTCGTTTCTGTCACAGCCTATAGAGCCTATAGAGTGACTACACGTCGCTGCGCCATTGCTTCGCCACTGAATAGCGGGCCTCCAGCACCCCGGCAGGCCAGCATTTCGTGTGGGTCAGCTCCATTTCGCTACTCTCCCAAAAACTTTTCATCCAACCTTCCCGGTAACTCTTTTGCGTTTTTAGGACTGACCACCGGTCTGCCTAACTCCCCCTCAATTTCTACCCGTGCATTTCCGGCCACTCGCGCGCCCCGTTGCGCAACGCCAGCGCTCTCGTCGATGCCTTCCGGATCCTCTCCTTTACTTATCGCGGTCGTCGTCGTTTCCGCAAGCATCGTCAGTGCCAGTTCCAGACTCGTCATGTTGTCACGCAGGTTTTCTTTCTTCAAATCCTTAAACTGCTTATATTCTGAAACGGTTTTGCCGCTCCATTCTTTGCTCATCAAATTGGTCAAAATAGCATACTCCAGTTCCTCGCATACACCGGACCGATCCCACTCATCAGTCAAATCTTTTCGAAATTGAATAGATTGCAGACGCGTGTTAATCCAGTCCTCGGTATAACCCAAAACCCGATACTGACGCATCGCACGGTCAATGGTCAATTCCGGATTCTGTACTTCATTCAGCCGTTCGCTACCCACTTGAGCCAGCCAAAGTTTGAACGGTTCAGCCTTTTTGCTGGGGATAGATTGGATAAGACGCAGGATTTGCTCCGTTGTAGCGACATCGGTTAATCGCATTTTTCCATCTTCTGCGGGCATTTTCAACTGGTAACAATTCGTTACCAGTTGGCTACCTTCATCCGTCAGACGTCCCTTCAAAACTTTCCAATATTTGCGCGCGCCTTGATAGTCACTGTCAGTCAATACCCCACAATATCCACAACAGAAAACCACCATTCTTCATGTTCAGCATCCCACACTGTGCGCACTTGTTGCTGTTCAAACAACTTGATTTCGTTCTTACCCGACATACCTTACCTCCCTGCTATCAGACATGATTCAGTCTATGCGCTTGGAAAATCTCTCAGAGAAGTACCGATACCTCTTGCAACCGGTGCGCCTTACTATCACAGTATAGTCGAACAGTTATTCGCTGTCAATATCGCCTATTGGCTTTTAGGAATAGGAAGAAGATTTATGGAATGGCCAGATTACACGTCGCTGCGCCATTGCTTCGCCACTGAATAGCGGGCCTCCAGCACCCCGGCAGGCCAGCATTTCGTGTGGGTCAGCTCCAGAGGTTTGCGCATCGCTCCCACGTCAGCAAAAAACGACAATCCGCTGCCCAACACGATGGGTTGCGTGAACACTCGCAGTTCATCAAGCAGGCCAGCAACAAAAAGACTGCCTGCCAAATGCGCACCACCGCCCAGCCAGATGGTTCCTCCCTCGCCCAGCTTCAGACGGGCGACAGTTTTCAGTGGGTCATCGGTCACAATACAGACACGGTCAGCGGCACGACGTAGCTTATCGTTAGACGAAAAAACGAGAGTCTCCCGGTCCGCGTACGGGAAAAAGTCGCCCCTATCCAATATTTGTTCATACGTGCGCCGCCCCAGCAGCACCGTTTGTATCTCGTCGTAGAACTCGGCAAAACCATAGTCGATGTTGGGAGCGCCCGCCAACCACGACACCGACCCCTGCCCGTCAGCAATGTAGCCATCCAGCGACTGGGTAAACATATAAGTGACGGTACGCATAGAGTCAATCTTACCCCAAAGCTCTGATTACTTGCGAGTTTTTTATACGCGAGTACGCCCATACCAGCAACTCATTACAGGGCGAGCAGGTCGGAGGCTTCCCTGAAACGGACAAGCCACCGACCTCTGTTCTCACTTCTCTAGATGCTTTCTGCTAAGCAATGCCATGCCCGTGGTCGCCACCAACGTAAGCAGGGCAATGACCCAAAAGGTTGCCATGTCTCCGGTCTTGGCGCCAGTATCAACAGCATCTAAGACGTCAGATGCTTCCTGACCAACTGAAGTGTTTTCTTGAGTGCCACCCGTGTTGGCGCCAGACGTTGAAGCTGCTTTTATCGTATAAGTTACCTGCTTCACCTTTTCGGTATTTCCCAACACATCTGTTGACCAAAACTCGATGACATACGTACCCGCGGTACTTAAGATCACCGGAGCGATATAGACTGTGGGTGTAGCCGCCGAAGCCTGTAAGGTGGCACCTCCGTTAATGGTGTAGTAGATGGTCTCTACTCCTGTTAGATTGTCAGTGGCGCTCAGTTCTAACTTGGTACCCAGAGAATAGGTTCCTGTCGGCAACTTGGACACTGTAATGGGAGCAGTGCTGTCTACCGTAATAGTAACCACATGGTATTCACTAGTGTTTCCACTTTCATCCAACGCCCAATAGGTAATGGAATGAACGCCATCAGGAAGGGTAAGGATTGCTTCTTTGCTTGCCGTTTGGGTAGCCTCGTCTCCCACTTTCCAGTACAGGGCGGGGCTACTGTCTTTGTTATCGGTAGCGGTTAAGGTTACTTCACCGGAGCGAGTTCGCGTACCGTCTCCTAATGAGATGTCAATAGTTGGCGCCTGAATGTCTGGGGGTGTGTAAAGGTAGATGTTGTAGACATCGTTGGTAGGATTGCCCTTGGAGAGCAGACTATTGACGTCAGAGGAAAACACCACTTGTCCAGCATCATTTAGATGAGCAGATTGCGATTCGCCATAATCTTCATCCGCACCAAGAGCATCCCCGGTAAAAGATGTCAATTTCTCGCCGATTCCGTTCGGACTATAAAGATAGATGCGGAAATAATTGTTAGCGAAGTTGCCAGAAGTAAGTAAGTTGCCAGCACGAGAAATAAATACCACCTGTCCGGTTTCGTTTATGTGAGGAATGTCTGAAGATTGATTTCCTCCAAAAGGTGAAGCGTCATTAGCATCTCTGGTGATAAGCGTCAGTTTCTCGTCCGTTACAATGGGGTCATAGAGATAGATGTTGCTGTAGATTGTGCTAACCGGATTGCCAGAAGTGAGCAGATTATTGCCTTTAGATTTAAACACTATCTGTCCAGCTTCGTTTATTTGAGGACTGTCTGAAGATTGATTTCCTCCAAAAGGTGAAGCGTCGTTAGCATCTTTGGTGATAAGCGTCAGTTTCTCTCCCGTTGCGATGGGGTCATAGAGATAGATGTTGCTGTAGATTGTGCTAACCGGATTGCCGGAAGTGAGCAGGTTATCGCCTTGAGATTCGAACACTATCTGTCCAGCTTTGTTTATTTGAGGACTGTACGATCCACCATTCGCCCCACCTGCACCTGTTGCATTGGCGGTTATAAGCGTCAGTTTCTCTCCCGTTGCGATGGGGTCATAGAGATAGATGTTGCTGTAGGTGTTAGTAGGATTGCCGGAAGTGAGCAGGTTGTTGGCGTTAGTGCTGAACACCACCTGTCCAGCTTCGTTTATTTGAGGACTGTATGATCCATCATTCGCCCCACCTGCGCCTATTGCATTGGCGGTTATAAGCGTCAGTTTCTCTCCCGTTGCGATGGGGTCATAGAGGTAGATGTTGTAATAGCTTGTGTTGGCTGGATTGTTGGAAGCAAGCAGGTTGTTCGCACTAGATATAAACACCACCTGTCCGGCTTCGTTTATTCGGGGGGAACTCGATCCTTGGTTACCCCCAAAGGGGGATACATCATTGGCGTCTTTGGTGATGAGCGTCAGTTTCTCTCCCGTTGCAGTTGGGTCATAGAGATAGACGTTGTTATGACTTGTGTCGACGGGATTGCCCGAAGTAAGCAGGTTGTTAGCAGATGAGTAAAACACTACCTGTCCGGCTTCGTTTATTTGAGGACTGTACGATCTACCATTCGCCCCACCTGCGCCTGTTGCATTGGCGGTTATAAGCGTCAGTTTCTCTCCCGTTGCGATGGGGTCATAGAGGTAGATGTTGCTGTAGGTGTTAGTAGGATTGCCGGAAGTGAGCAGGTTGTTGGCAGATGAGTAAAACACTACCTGTCCGGCTTCGTTTATTTGGGGGGAACTCGATCCTTGGTTACCCCCAAAGGGGGATACATCATTGGCGTCTTTGCTAATCAAACTCAATGGCTCCACCGCTCCCGCAAAAACAGGTAGCGCAAGGAGCGCTATTGCCAGCGCTGTCAAAAATAACAGGGTTCGTTTCATTTTCATCAGTATCGTTCCTTTCATTCGGGTACGGATTGGGTCAGCTATGTGTTCCCATTCTTGCCAGCGCCGACTCTATAAAGGCGATAGGCAAAGATTGCCCGTCCCACCATTAGTGCCATGTCCAGCAAGAGCTAAGACGCTAGAAGCTACCTTTCCTCATCACATATTGCTATTATTATAATAGCATAATACCATCGAAATGTAAAGCGCACTAATGTATAGGTTGCATACAGAATTTGGTTGAAACCTGAATTTGATAAAAGTGAGGGTTCCTTTCACAATTGAAGTTTAGTGACAAACAAGAGTAGAAAGGAAGCCCTCAAATGAATAGTGTAGACG
>JAIRWZ010000070.1 GCA_031268615.1 Actinomycetes bacterium
ACCGGGCGGTCCGCTGGGATGTTATCCAGTCCACTAACCCGTATACGAAACACCGTCCGTAGCGGCAATGACAGAATGAACATGAGGACCTTTCGCCAACGCCAGGGTGCGACGTCTGCGTCACTAATTGCCACATTGCGACGGTCGGCGTGTTTCATCCGCGCGTCTCCTTTGCTAAATCGACTACCAGCGCAACCGTCTCGTCAATGCTAAGTTGTGTCGTGTCAATGCAAAGGGCATCGTCGTCCGGTCGCAGAGGCGCGACTTCACGTGAACTGTCAAAGTCGTCCCTCGCGCGAATAGCAACCAGAATAGTGTCGTAATCGGCGGCCAGCCCCCGTTCAGCGTTTTGCGCGGCGCGACGGCGTGCCCGTTCCTCCGGGCTGGCGGTGATAAACAGTTTTAGTTCAGCTGCCGGAAAAACTACCGTACCAATGTCACGGCCTTCGATGACATAGCTGTCGCTCTGCGCCACGCTACGCTGTTGGTCCACCATGGCCTCGCGGACCGCCGGGTGTGCCGATACTTCCGATACCTGCCGGTCCACCTCAGGTTTGCGGATAGTTTCGGTCACGTCTACGTCACCAATAAACACCTTCGATGGCAAAGGGTCCCCATCTGCATAACCAAAGCGGAGCGGCATGGTTCGCGCCAAATCTTCTAACGCAGCCGCGTCTCCCGGCGCAATGCCGCGCGCCAGCGCCGCCACCGTCAGGGCTCGATACATCGCCCCCGTATCCAAATAATGAAATCCCAGTTGCAGGGCTGCCCGCCGCGCCACTGTCGACTTGCCCGAACCGGCCGGACCGTCAATCGCAATAATCACCTAGTCTCCCCTTCATCTTTTTTGATAAAGCCAGTATACCAATAGGCGTCACAAGGAGGCTCTGACAGACCCCGCCCACTCTCCACGAAACCAGCGGCGAAACAAAGGCGAAGTGAGTACTGAGCCTGCCCCCGGCTTGACCGGGGGTCCATACCTGCCGCGACGCTACGGGAAACAGCGGGCAGGAATGGACGTACTCACTTAACAAAAGGAGCTTCTCAGTGCTTCCCGCGAAACTGACGACGGGTGCGATGACCCCCGTGCTTTGAGCCTTTGCGCGCGCCCTCACGCAGCTTGCCGATGACTTCGTCGGCCTCGCTCCCCTCGATTTCTGCCCGCAGCTTCACAATCTGGTCGCGCAGTCGCGCGGCAGTCTCAAAGTCCAGCCCACCGGCCGCGGCGTGCATTTCTTCTTCCATCGCGGTCACAATGCGCAGACCCTCATCGCGCGGCAGCTTGGCCAGTTCAGCCGCAGCTTCCTTGACGTCGCTGACTTGTTCATCCTCGTGAATAAAGCTGACAATGTCAGCGACGGCGCGACGTATCGTTTGTGGTTCGATACCGTGTTCGCGATTCCACTGCACTTGTTTCTCGCGGCGACGGTTAGTCTCACTGATAGCTTTTTCCATGGAATCGGTCACCCGGTCGGCATACATCAGCACGCGTCCACTGACGTTTCGGGCGGCGCGCCCGATAGTCTGTATCAGCGAGCGAAAGTTGCGTAAAAATCCCTCTTTGTCCGCATCTAAAATCGCAACCAGCGAGACTTCCGGCAAGTCAATGCCTTCGCGCAGAAGGTTAATACCGACCACCACGTCAATGACGCCTTGCCGCAGCTCGCGCAAAATTTCAACACGTTCAAAGGTGCCGATATCACTATGCAGATAGCGCACCTTCACGCCATGCCCAAACAAAAACTCCGTCAAATCTTCCGCCATTTTTTTGGTCAAGGTCGTCACCAACACACGATTGCCCTGTTCAGTTTCTGACTGAATTTCCACCAGCAAGTCATCGACCTGACCCCTAGAGGGACGCACGTCAATGGCCGGGTCTACCAGTCCGGTCGGGCGAATAATCTGTTCTACCACCGCGTCGGACACCGACACCTCGTAATCGCCGGGCGTCGCCGACACATAAATCATCTGGTTGAGCTTCGCCTCAAACTCGTCAAAGCGCAAGGGTCGGTTATCCAAAGCGCTGGGCAGGCGAAAACCATGCTCCACCAAGGTCAGCTTACGCGAGCGGTCTCCTTCGTACATGCCGCGTATCTGGGGTACCGTCACATGGCTCTCATCCATAATCAGCAAAAAATCATCGGGAAAATAGTCAATCAGCGT
Source organism: Actinomycetes bacterium (assembly GCA_031268615.1). Taxonomy (GTDB): domain Bacteria; phylum Actinomycetota; class Coriobacteriia; order WRKU01; family WQUG01; genus JAIRWZ01. The sequence goes on from JAIRWZ010000070.1 coordinate 2,164, forward strand.
CTTCGGCGGCGCACCCGGCTCGCGACCGTCCAAGTGACGGGAATAGTTCTCAATGCCGCTGCAAAAGCCCATGGTCTCCAGCATTTCCAAATCATAGGCCGTGCGCATTTTCAGACGCTGTTCTTCTAAAATCTTGTTTTCGCTGCGAAATTCCACCAAACGCCCATCCAGCTCTGTGCGAATAGCTTTGATGGCAGCTTCCATTTTTCGGCGCGCCGTAACGTAGTGTGATGCCGGCCACACGGGTAGCTCATGGAACTCATGCAGCACCTCACCGCTGACCCGGTCAACTTCCAGCAGCCGCTCCACTTCGTCGCCAAATAACTCCACGCGAATGGGATGGTCGGCGTAAGGAGGAAAGATATCGACGACGTCTCCCCGCACCCGAAACGAACCCCGCTCTAAGGCAAAATCATTACGGTCGTATTGGATTTGAATCAGGTCCGCCATCAATTCCTCGCGCGCGTACTCTTTTCCCTCCGTCAAAAATACGGCCAAACCAGCATAGTCCTCCGGAGACCCGATACCATAAATGCAGCTCACCGACGCTACGATGACACAATCCCGCCGCGTCAGCAACGCGGACGTCGCCGCGTGACGCAACTTTTCAACTTCCTCATTTATGCTCGCGTCTTTTTCAATGAAGGTGTCGGTCTGTGGCACGTAGGCCTCCGGCTGATAGTAGTCATAGTAAGACACAAAATACATGACCGCCGCGTCGGGGAAAAAGTCCTTCAGCTCTGCGGCTAACTGCGCGGCCAAAGTCTTGTTCGGCGCCATCACCAGCGTGGGCCGCTGGGTCGCTTCAATCAGCTTTGCCATGGTAAAGGTTTTCCCCGATCCGGTAACTCCCAACAAGGTCTGCGCGCGCAGTCCCTCGTCCACGCCTTTTGTCAGCCCGGCAATCGCGGCAGGCTGGTCGCCACTGGGCTCAAACGGCGACACCACCTTAAACTCATTCGCAATCGGCGCGAAACCAAAACCCGCCTTATCCGTCCCCGTCACATGCGGCATCGCGCAACGCCTCCCTCAACTCATCTTTGGTGCCGACATTAGGAAACACACGCTCGGCCTCCGCCGTGTACATGGTATCCGCGGGCTGCGCAGAAAATCGAGTGAGTACGTCCATCTCCGCAACCCCGCGCGCGCACGCTCGCTCAAGTCTCAACTCTTGCGGCGCGCTTATGGTCCACAGCAGCGCGTCCTCAAATTGCCCGCTCATCGGCAGAGGGCTTTCAATAATGACCCGCTCCCCCATCGCGCGAGCTGCATCTGCCAGCGCCCGCGCGCGCGCCAAAATAGCGGGATGGGTCAGCGCGTTTAGCCGCGCTGTCGCTTCTGCGCTCGCAAAAGCCCGTCGAGCCAACTTGCCCCTGTCCACACGCATAACGCCCCGCCGTGTAGGAACGCCCTTCGACCCACCGGGTCGATTGGCGTCCGCAGAGGCAAGTTCCTCATCACGTACTGAAACGAGAATATCGTCCCCAAAGGCGTCTGTCAGCGCATGGACGTACTCACTTCTGATATCAGTTAGTAGTTGATGGCCGATTTCGTCCAGCGATAGGGTGCGTACCGCCTGTCCACGCGCGCGCAATTCCTCGCTTAGCAGCGTGCAGGCCAGCGTTTTGCCCGCCGCAAAAGGGCCGGTGATAACAAGTGTTCGCGCGTCCATGGACCCATTATAACGTAGTGTGCCGGTGGATTTAGTGAGGAGCAGACTGGCGGAGAATAGCAACTGACGCGCTGGTGCCCAGGCGGTTTGCGCCCGCCGCAATCAGCGCTTCTGCCGTGGCGCGGTCGCGAATGCCCCCCGCCGCTTTGACGCCGATGTCGGGTCCGACCGTCGCGCGCATGAGCCTGACGGCGTGCGTCGTTGCGCCACCGCCCGCAATAGTACCCGTCGATGTTTTGACAAAATCCGCGCCCGCGTCAACCGCCAGATGGCAGGCGTGTACGATTTCCTCATCGCTAAGACGTGCGGTTTCCAGTATCACTTTCAGCATAAACGGCTTGTCAGGACAAACCCTGCGGTGGTCGTTCAGCGCTTCGACCAGGAGGCGAATGTCTGTGGCGACCGTGTGGTCGTCGCCAGCGATTACGGCGGGGACATTCAGCACCATGTCCAATTCCTGTGCCCCGTCACCCAGAGCCGTCTGCGCCTGTGCGACCTTTTGGGCAGCCGAAGCAATTCCATGGGGGAAATCGACGACGGTACCAACCGCGACGGGGGTATCTGCCAGGCGTTCGACGGCCAGCCCTACACAGGACGGACGCAGGCACACAGCGGCGAAGCCGTAGCGCTGCGCTTCCTGGCAGAGTCGGATGATATCTGCTTCCGTCGCGTCAAGGCTCAGATTAGTGTGGTCGATGTAGGGGGCAAGGTTCACGACTGTTCCTTCCGTAGCGGGTATCGGAGACGTCAGCGCTTTGACTTGTCGTAGAGTTCCCCTAAGGCACGGGGAGAGCGGTTCGTCTTTGCGAAAAAGGCTAAGAGCAGCAGGGTAATTACGTAGGGGGTTATCATCGCTAAATCTGCTACGCTGGCGTCAGCATTCAGAGCGAGTACCAACTGATAGGCGGCACTGCGGGCAAAGCCAAATATCAGACAGGCGGCAAAAGTTGGCATGATTTTCCAGTTGCCAAAAATCAGGGCAGCGATGGCCAGATAGCCTGACCCGAAATAAATCGCCGGAGAAAAATTCGTCGAAATTGAATAGGCAAAACACATGCCTCCCACACCGGACAGCGCTCCTGACATCAGGACGGCTTTGAAACGTACCCGGGCCACGTCAATGCCTGCGGCATCAAGCGCCTGCGGGTTGTCGCCCGCCGCACGCAGGTGCAGGCCATAGCGCGTACGATAGAGCAGGTACCAGCACAGAGCCACCAGCACAAGGATGATGACTTCGAACGGATAAAAGTTGGTGAATACCGCGCCCAGAAGGGGGATTTTTGAAATCAGCGGTATGGTCAGGCGCGGGGACGTCGAGAGCATAAACTTGTTGGAAGCCTGCCCAAACACCGCCGCGTTAATGGTTGAAGTAAAAAAGCCCGTCAGTGCGATAGAGACGATATTGACCACTACCCCACTGATGACCTGGTCAGCGCGAAACTTGATACATAGCACAGCATGCAGGATGGAAAATAGAGCGCCTCCGCCTGCTGCCACCAGAAAGGACAGGTACAGAGGTACCTGGGAAGTTGGCGCGAATACACCGGCGGTCGCGGCAACGAACAGTCCACCGGAGAAAGCGCCAAATCCCAAGAGGCCTTCCAAGGCCAGATTGGTAATGCCGCTGCGCTCTGAATAAATGCCGCCAATGGCAATAATCAGCAAAGGCAGAGCGAAGGACAGGCCGTCGATGATGATGGTATTCACGCCTGTTCCTCCTGACCGGAGATGGTGCGAGGATGGACGCTCTCGCTCCCCTTGTCTGGCAATTGTTCCGACGTTGCGCGCTGCACCCACAGCTTCAGGTAGCCCCCACAGGCGCTGAACAGCAAAATCATCCCCACGATGAGCGAGGCGATTTCCTGGCGCACGCCGACCGTTGACGACATATAGGTGCTGCCGCTGGTAAGCGTCGTGATGAGCAGCGAGCTGGCAATGTTTCCCAGCGGGTGCGTGTTTCCCAAGAGCGCAACGGCGATGGAATCGAAGCCGACGGAGGTCAGCTCTCCGGGGATGATAGAGCGCACCGAGCCTAAGTAGTAGGTTACGCCGGCCAGACCTGCCAGCGCGCCGGAAATACCCATGGCGATAATCAGGGTGCGACCGGTGCGGATACCGGCGTAGCGCGCGGATTTTGCGTTCAGCCCCGTGGCGGTCAGCTCCAGGCCGGTTTTGGTTTTCGCCAGAAGGAACCAGATACCGATGGCGGCAATCAGCGCCAGCACGAGGCCAAGGGGGAAATGCGTCGTGACGCCAGCGATTTTGATGTCGGTGATTTCCAGCCGGGCGCTGGCAGCAGCCATCCGGGACTGACGCGAAACGGGGTCGATGTAGCGGGTTTTGATAAAAAAGGATATGACGTATTGAAATATATAGTTCAGCATGATGGAGGACACGACTTCGTGAATGTTGAACCGGTCTTTCAGCCAGCCCATGAGCGCACCGGCCGCAGCGCCGACCACAATACCGATGAGCAAGACCAACGGTCGGGCGACGACAGAGGGGAGGTCACTGTAGCCAACCGCTACCGTAGCGATGAAGCCGGATAGGAGCATTTGTCCCGCAACGCCAATGTTGAACAGGCCTGATTTCAGCGCAACGGTAACCGCCAACGCCGCGAACAGCATGGGCGTGAAGGCGTCCAGCATGTCCATGAAATCCGTGAAAGCTGCCTTGCCGCCGGCATAGTTGGACTTGGCAATCCAGCCAGCGCCGGCGAGCAGTGACGAAAAGGCTTCCAGAGGGTTTTTGCCAATGAGCAAAATGATGACGCTGATGGCCACCAGCGAACACAGGATGGAAAAGGCGGGAATGGTGATGAACTGCCAGCGTTCGTTCCCCAACAGGCGGGCAAATAGCTGTAAGGGTTTCTTTTTCGTCATGTTGTCATCCCTGTTGTGTTCCTGTCCCTGCCTGAACCTCTGCCGGGGCTGCGGACGCTTCCGGTGCTGCGGACGTTGCCGGGGCTGCGGATGTCGCGGGCGTATTGGGACTGATGGACGCATTGGTACTAGTGGAGGCACTGGCACTGGTGGACGCTCTCGCTCCCATCATGTATTCGCCTACCTGGTAGCGGTCCATGGTTGCGGCAGGGGCTATTTTTTGCATACGGCCACCGTACATGACCCCGATAGTGTCAGCCAGCGCCAGGACTTCATCCAGTTCCAGAGAGATGAGGAGAATCGCCTTGCCGCTGTCGCGCTGGTCCAGAATGCGACGGCGTATGGCCATCGTCGCGCCGATATCCAGGCCACGGGTAGGCTGGACAAATATCAAGAGACGGGAATCCAGCTCAACCTCGCGGGCGACGATAGCTTTCTGCTGATTGCCACCTGACATCTGGCGGGTCAGTGTGCGCGGTCCCTGTCCGGCGCGAATGTCGTAATCGTCAATCAGGCGACGGGCGTGATGCTCAAAAGCCTCCGTTTGCAGGATACCGCGCTGTGAGAAAGGGTGGTGAAAATAGGATTTCAGTCCGAGATTTTGCAGCAAGGGAAGGTCCAGAATCAACCCCATGCCGTGGCGGTCTTCCGGAATATAGGCAATACCGGCGCGCGCTCGTTGGCGCACGGTCATCTGCGTCAGGTCAACGCCGTCCAGACTGATGGCGCCTGATTTCACCGCTGCCAGACCCGCGATGGCATCGGCCAGCTGCGTCTGCCCGTTGCCCGCGACCCCGGCCACGGCAAATATCTCGCCGGCCCGGACGCGGAAAGACACGTCGTTTACGACGGGAAATTTGTTGTCGTCCTCAACGGTTAGATGGTCAACCTGCAAGACAGTGGGTGCGTTGTCTAGGGCGGCAGACTTTTTCTCAATAGTCAGCGCCAGGTCATAGCCGACCATTTTTGCCGCCAGTTTCGCGGTCGTCGTATCGGCCACCTCTAACACGTCAACCAGTTTCCCGCGCGCCAGAACAGCACAGCGTGTCGCAACTTGTTTGATTTCATCCAGTTTGTGCGTAATCAGAATGACCGTTTTGCCCTCACGTCTTAGATTACGCATGATGTTCAACAGGTGTTCAATTTCCTGCGGGGTCAGCATGGCGGTTGGTTCGTCAAATATCAAAATCTCTGAGTCCCGGTAGAGCATTTTCAGAATTTCCACGCGTTGCTGTGCCGAAACTCCCAGATTTTCAATGACGGCGCAGGGATCGACTTCCAGCCCGTAGCGGGCAGACAAATCGGCAATGCGCTGCTCTGCGCCCCGCATATCAAGCCATGGCAGCACGCCAGCGACTCGTCGCAGAGGCTCGTCTCCCAATACGATGTTTTCGGCAACCGTATAGTTACTGACCAGCTTGAAATGCTGGTGAACCATGCCGATGTTTAACGCCACCGCTTCAGCGGGCGAAGTAATCCTCGTTTCCGTACCACGGACAAACAGCTGACCTTCGTCCGGTTCATACATCCCAAAGACCATGGACGCCAGCGTCGATTTACCCGCGCCGTTTTCTCCCAGCAGCGCGAATATCTCACCACGGCGCACGGACAGCGACACGTCATCATTTGCCACCACACCGGGAAAGCGTTTCGTGACGTGACGCAGTTCGAGGATGACGTCAGATTCAGCGGCGGAATCGGGGCGAGCCTTGCCGCCCGCCCCGATGACCCCGATGACTTCACTCATAGTACGACTTACAGCCCCGGAAACTTCTCCGGCGTGTTTCCGTTAAAGTTACTGGCAGGAACAATCGTGCCGGCCTTGACTTCATCGTAGGCCTTCGCCAGAAAGTCCAACGTCTCTGCACTGAGCTGCTGACGACCCTCCTCGGCCACGTAACCGGTGGAGTCCGTATTAGCTTGCAGTACAAAATTACCGCCCTTGAAGCTGCCGTCCACGACGGCGTCCAATTGGCGTTGCACGTTGATATCCATCACCTTCAGCGCACTGGTCAACACGATATTGCTGTCCCCGTTAGCGCCGTCATCATATTGGTCAACGTCGCAACCAATGACCCAGGCGTTACCCGCCTCTTTGACAGCGGTAAACACGCCATTGCCCGATGCACCCGCGGCCACAAACAGCACGTCTACGCCCTTGGCGAGCAGAGCCTCGCCCACTTTTTTGCCACCGGCCTCGTCCGAAAAGTCTCCGATGTAGTTTCCGCCAACCTTTTTCTCGTTCACATCGGTGCCAGCATAGCTGGGCAGCTCGACAATAGTTGCCTTCGCGCCCAGATTTTTGTTGGCGTAGTTTACCCCGGATTCAAAGCCAAACTGATAGTTCACGTTCGACGGGAAGGCAATGCCATTGACCACGGCGACCTTGCCGCTCTTCGTCTCTTTGGCTGCCGCTATTCCGGCAAAAAAGCCGCTTTCCTGCTCCGCGAACTGCATGGCGTAAATGTTTTCGACCTCGACTTCGGCGCCCGCCTCATCGGTCGGGAACGAGTCAACCAGAATGAACTTCTTGTCCGGATTGCTCTGCGCTATAGCCGCAATCGGCGCAAACTGAAAGCCGGGAGTGATGATAACGTCATAATCGCCGACAATGCCCTCAACCGCTTTGACCGCGTTGGCCATGTCAGCCTCGCGCACAGGAGTCACGGTCGCGCCAGCATGCTCGGCGACAAAGGCCTGCGCGCCCTCATAGTTGTCCTGATTGAACGAGCCGTCGTCTACCCCTGACGGGCTGGTCACGATGGCAATCTTGGGGCCTTCTGCCGGAGCAGGCGCGGTATCGCCCGTGTCGCCTGTGTCCGCTTTCGGCGTGGACGCGCAGGCCACGATACCCAGCACCAGCGCCAGCGCCAATGCCAGTAAGAGCGCTTTCTTCCCAGTCATCTGTTTCCTCCTTATGTATCATTGGCCGACGCCCCGCCGACCCCCCTGAATAACACATTCAGTGTAGCAAAAATCAGAGGCGAATAACACAGCAACAGGCAAAAGGAATGAGCGAGTATTGAGCCTGCCCCCGGCTTGACCGGAGGTCCATTCCTGCCGGTCCCTGCCCGTCGAAACGACGTCAGTTAATGAGACGCAGACCCTCGGCAACATAAGCCTGCATGCTCTTATCAGCAGACAGCAGGGTCAAGCCCGCACTAATGGCCTCTTGGATTAACAATCGGTCAAAGGGGTCACGGTGATACAGCGGTAGCTGATACAAAGTGGCCGCGGCGTCGATGTCCACGTTCTTACAGAGAAAGAAACTCTTGTCCATGCGACGCAGGAAGTCATCCGGTTTCATGCCTAATAGATTGAGTTTTCCAATAGCGTACTTTATAGATATCTCCCACAGACTGACGGGCGAATAGTAGGCGGGAACCTTGTCATCCAGTAAAGCTTTTTGTGCCGTCTGAGACAACTTTTCTTTGTCAAACATTGCCCAGAGCAATACATTGGTATCGACCAGATATCCCGTGTCGCTACTCATGCTCTTGCCTCTTTTCTTTCACCGGAATTTCTGGCTCCCACGGCGTATAACTTCCTTTGCCCAGAAAAAAGTAGTCATCATTCAGCGGGTCCAGAAAGTCCTCATCAGTCATCTTCCAATCCTTGGCAAAGGTCACCGAACCTAAATGTGCCAGAGTTCCTAATTCCCGACGCGGTTTCTTTGCTTCCCATTCGGGAAAGGGGATGATAACCGCTATGGGTTGACGGGCTTTACCTTTGGTAATCGTGACTTGTTCTCCTGCCTGAACCCGGTCAAGCACCGAAGAGAACTGTGTTTTTGCCTCCGCAATTGCCATGGACAACATGGCTGACTCCTCTCTCGCAGCACATCTGAGATACGACGCTTTTTCCTACTTGACCAGTTTAGTCAACCTGGTCAATATAGTCAAGCAAAATAATCGCCACCTTAGCTCACAAGGACAGCTATGGACCCCCGGTCAAGCCGGGGGTAGGCTCAATACTTACTTCTTATCGTCGTCCTGGAAGGTCAGGGATACTTTGAAGGCATGCGACTTGAAGGCAGCTTCAAAGTCACGCGGCGCAAAGGTCTCGACCGGCGGCAGGGTGATGAGGCCACAATGCAGGTAGCGCAATGCCGGCTCAAAGGGACCACAGCGGCTGCCGCGAATCGTCAGCTCGCGTACTACCACTTCGCTCATGTTGATTTCGGCGTTTCCGGCATAGGTGCTTTTCATAACCAGCAATCCTTCGGCGCGCGTCAGAGCCATAGCCAGCGTCAGCGATTCAGGGTTTCCGGTAGCATCCACCACTACCTCAAAGGTATTGGTCATCGCCTCTTTGCCGACAACGCGTGTCGCCACCGCAAAAGGCTCAAACAGCCGCAGTTTTTCCGCATTGCAACCGAAAACAGTCAGGGGTGCGCCGACCAGCGCCAATACCTGTACAATCAGATAGGCCAAGCGTCCATCGCCCACCACGGCCACGGGTTGGTTGGGCGATATATGGCTCTGCTCGACAATGCGGAGGGCCGCCGCCAGAGGCTCGGCGAAAAGGGCGACTGCGTCCGGCATATCGTCGGGCAGAACATGGAGCAGTCTGGTCGGCAGGGTCAGGTAGTCGGCAAAACATCCGTCCTTGTTGAAAATGCCCAGCGTAGACCGGTTCTCACAGTGATGGTCACGTCCCGTTGAACAATACAGGCAGTCCGGACTGAAACAGCTCAGGTTAATCTCTCCCACCACACGTCGCCCCACCAGCAACGGGTCAGCCGCTTGTTCGACACGACCGACAAACTCATGACCCATCACACCGGAAAAACCGGCGCTGTAGCCACGCATGACTTCGCGGTCTGTGCTGCAGAGCGCCGCCAGGTTTACCCGTATCAAAGCCTCATCTGCCGCAGCGACCGGGCGCGGCCAATCCTCGCGATATTCGGCCTTGTTTCCGTCAAAGACTACAGCTCGCATAGTTTGCTTCCTTTCATGCCGTCCAGACCGGCAGGGCCTCGCTTAAGAGCGCCACCAGTTTTGGTTCAAACTCCCGACCCATCTCGTCCACCTCTTCACTGGACAGGGGCTCTCCGCTCATGCCCGCAGCCAGATTAGTGACGCAGGAAATCCCGATGACCCGCGCCCCCATGTGCCGCAAGGCCTGCGCCTCGACCGCCGTTGACATGCCGGTCATGTCAGCGCCCAAGGTGCGATATGCCGCAATTTCAGCGGGAGTCTCGAAAGCCGGACCTGCGACCTGCAAATAGACGCCTTCGCTCAACGCTATGCCAACCCGACCGGCGACCACGTGCAACTGCGCCCGCAGTTTCGCGTCGTAGACTTCAGTCATATCGGGAAAACGCGGCCCCAGCGCCTCGATATTGGGTCCGCGCAAAGGCGAGGGCACAAACGAGGACAGGTGGTCGCGTAACACGACCATATCCCCAGGACGCATATCGCTCCGTATCCCTCCGCAGGCATTGGTCAATACAAAGGTCTGCACCCCCAGCCGCGCCAGCAAACGATGGGGCAATACAACCTCCGACATCGCATATCCCTCATAGAAATGCACGCGCCCCTGCATGACGACGAGCGGCACGCCAGCCAGCGTTCCGAACACGAACCGCCCCTTGTGGCCGGGCGCCGTCGAGGTGGGAAAACCTTCAATATCTGCGTAGGGGACTACGCGCTGCGTATCAACTGCCTCTGCCACGGCACTAAGTCCGCTGCCTAATACCACCGCCACCTGCGGCACCGGTAGCCCACGCAACAAAGACTTCAGTTGTTGTTCACTGGAGCGGAGTTGCTCAAACATTTCCACCGTCAACCGCCTCTCTTATCCCTGCTTCACTCTTCTGTGTATGGGTACTACAAGTTATGCGTAAAGTGACTGACAATCGACGCCGGGACAAAACCGGCAAAGGTCTTTCCCAAACGCGAGTTCATCGCCGGATACCATCGCAGCCGCCGGGCGATATCGCGTCGCAGACCTGCCGTCGCTGCCGCGTAATCATCCGCCGCCGCATGCGCATTCTCCGCGTGGGCGGCGATGGCTTTGCCCGCAGCGCGTCCACTGGTCAAAGCCCAGCTGATACCCTCTCCTGAGGTGGGCGAGATAAACCCCCCCGCCTCACCAGCCAAAAGGACAGCTCCCCGTCCGGTTGCCACATCACTCTGCCGTTCAATTTTTGGCGCAATCCATGCTTCGCGTTTAATGCTGGCCCCTATGGGCAGTACCCGACGCAGGCGTTCCAGCGCCCGGTCCTGCAGCACGTGGGCCGACTTCGTGCCGGGGTAGTAGACCAATCCCACCAGCACCCGTTCGTCCTTCGGAATGACATAGCCAATGCCGAATTCTTTAATGCCGCTGAACCAAAAACAGTCAAAGACCGGATCGATGGCGCCTTCACGCACACAGTAATCCTGCAAGGTCACATAGCGCGCAAAGTCAGCAATGCCCAACTGACAACGTACGGCGCTGCGCGTTCCGTCAGCGCCTACCAAAAAATCACAGACGACCTCGTACTCCCCTGCCCTGTCGCCGTCGGCAGTTCTGCCGCCAGCA
>JAIRWZ010000088.1 GCA_031268615.1 Actinomycetes bacterium
TTTTCGCGCCGGGCAGCAGCACGGCGCCGATGGCCAGGTCGATGGTCGGCAGGACTTCGGTAATGTTGCCGCGCGAGGAATACAGGGTCGTGACTTCGGCGCCCCAAATGTCATCCAAAAAGCGCAGACGGTCGGTGTTTACGTCGGCTATGGTCACGTTAGCGCCCATGCCTTTGGCGACATAGGCCGCGTTCGTGCCCACGACGCCGCCGCCCAGGACCAAGACATTGGCGCCCGGCACGCCGGGGGTGCCCCCCATCAGTACGCCGCGCCCGCCCTGAGGCTTTTCCAGATAGTGCGCACCGACCTGCGAGGCCATGCGTCCGGCAACTTCCGACATCGGCGCCAGCAGCGGCAGCGCGCCATTGGGCAGCTCGACCGTTTCATAGGCGATACAGACCGCGCCTGACGCGATGAGGCCCTGCGTTTGCGCCAAATCCGGAGCCAGGTGCAGGTAGGTGTAGAGAATCTGCCCTTTACGCAGGAGCGCGATTTCTCCGGCCTGTGGTTCTTTAACTTTGATAATCATGTCGGCCTGTGCGAACACATCGGTGGCCTGGGGCACAATCTGGACCCCGACAGCCGTATACGCTTCATCGGGAAATGACGAGCCAGCGCCCGCTTTGGTTTCCAGCAGAACCTGATGGCCATGCGCCACGTAGTCCGCCGCGGCAGATGGCGTTAGTCCCACACGATACTCGTTGTTTTTAATCTCTTTTGGCACACCAATAATCATCTGAACTTCCCCTTCCCATATAGAGGCTCACCGCCCCGCTACCCTACCGCAACAGTCTATCACGCGGTGGGCATGCCCTGCACAGATTTTTGTACGCGCGACGAAATGAGTGAAAGTCCTTGCCACGTGGCAAAACGCCGCACCCATACCGTAGGGTAAGTTGGCTTGTCAACTTACCGGACCTTCACCCGGGAATGGCAACCCTTTACCAATCGGCGGCACGTTGAACAAGTCAACGTGCCCTACGAAATGAATGGCAACACCCTGCCAAGGGGCGGCAAGATGGACAAGCCATCTTGCGCCCTACGGTGTGACAGGCGGAGAGATAATACTGTGAATAAGCGCTGTCAGTCCGGATACGGCGACTAATTGGGCGCCAAACATAAGGAAGAACGTCAGCTTAATGCGAATCTCATCGGAATTCATCACCGGGCTATCCGGGTGCAATCCATTGCCTGTCGTCATGGCAACGGCCAGACCCGCCAGAGAGCCAAGCGCGAACACGGCGTCAGCCGCTGACAGAACGCGAGAGCGGACAGTCAGCAGAGGCAGCGTCAGTATCACAATGCCTACTAGGGCCACCAAAAACTGTAGCTGCAAGCGCGGGTCTTTCAGGATGATTGTTATCGGAGAGTCTGCCGCGCCGGTAAAATCCCAACTGATGGAAGCCGCCACCAGACCCAACACTGTCCCAACCAGCCAAACACCGATAGCGCTGTAGCGCAAGGCACGGTCCCAGGACTGCCACGCGGGACGGTTCGTCGCCAGCGCGATAACACTGACAACAGCCAGTGCGACGAACAGCGCCAGATTAGCCCAGGTGAGTGAGCCGTGAAAGACAGGGAGACGTACCTTGGCGCCTAGACCTTCTACCGCGGGAAATAAGCGGGCAAACACAAGCGCCGCCGCAAAACCCAGTACCAGAACTCCCGCGGATATCTTCCAGCGTTTGTCCCCTCCGGTTTTGCTACCCTCTCCCGCTTTGCCACGAACACCCGCCAAGAGAGGTTCCGGATTGCGCCGGAGCGGTGATTCGGATTCACTCATCTGGGAGCTTTAGAGCGAACGTCCCAATTATAGCGACGGGCAGCGCTCAAATCCCGCCGGTCGCTTAGTTTTGAGATTTTCACCACGTCGCCAGTGCGCGGGGCATGCACATAATAGCCCCCACCGATATAAATCCCGACATGGTGAATGGGCGAGCCAAAGAACACAACATCGTTGGCTTGCAGAGTACCGGCCACCTTTTCTCCCTGCAGCGCCTGAGAAGCGCTGTGATGTGGCAGCTTCACGCCGTGCTGCGCAAAGGTATAGAGGACCAGACCCGAACAGTCAAAGCCTGATTTCGTCGCCCCGCCCCATTTGTAGGGAATGCCCCTGTAGGTCAAAGCGGTCTCTGCCGGACTGCCGGGTTCAATAACGACATCTTTCAGCTTGCCCGTGTTGATACTCAACGCCAGCTGACGTTCCCGCTCGGTTCCGGCGGTGCGATCAGCTTCCAGAAAAGCCAACAGGTCGCGATTTTGTTCACGTAGCTGGGTCTGGCGGTCTTCGTTGCGCTGCGTTACTTCAATTTTGCGAGCCTTCAGTTCGAATTCCAAACTGGCAGCCTGGTCATGGTCTGCCCGCAACTGTTGCAAGGTGTTTTCTAAGCGCGCTTTTTGGCTGCGGATTTTAGACAACAGCTCAGCGTCCAACGAGGACAGTTGTGTCACATAGCGCAGACGCGAATAAAAATCAGTGAACGATTTGGATTCCAGCAAAATAGTCAGCGCCGGATGAGTGCCATCGCGATAGTAGTCAACCGCACGTTGTCCCAGCTTGTCGGCCTGTAAAACAAAGGCCTTGCTGATGAGGTCGTAGTCGGATTCGTTGGTGGCAATCGACACATTAATTTGGTCCAGACGCAGCTTGGCAGCATTGTATTCTTCGGCCGCTATTTCGGTTTCCGTGTCGATATCTTCCAGTTGCACCAACAGAGCTTCAATGGCGAGCCGCTGCTCGGCGGTAGCGGAATCTAAGAGAGCCTC
>JAIRWZ010000126.1 GCA_031268615.1 Actinomycetes bacterium
GCGAATAGTTGGTCGGCAGGCCGTATTCTTTGAGGACATTTTCCTGCAGTGCCGGCATGTCAATGGCTGCAGCAATCGCCTTGCGGACATTCACATCATCAAAAGGAGGCTTTTGGCAATTGAAAGCTACGAAAGAAAAGCCGCCGCTGGCCACTTCAGCCAGGCTGGTGTTGTCGCCGTTTTTAACAGCTTCGACGTTTTCGACCGTGACCGCCAAGTCCAGATCAATCTGGCCGGAAGCCAGAGCCAGGCTGCGCGTTGCATCCTCGGCGATTATTTGGAACACGACGCGTTTGACATCAGGTTCACCTTCAACCTCTTTATTCCAGTAGTTCTCATCATAGGTGAAACTAATCTGTTGCCCGTTATACCATTTTTCCAGCTTATAGGGACCGGTGCCGATAATGCCTTTGGCTACGCTACCATATTCGTTGCCAGCGGCTTCCACGACACTTTTTTCGACAATGTGACCGGCGGTCGTTGCAAAGGTGTAGCGCCAGAACGCGTCCGGCTCGCTCAACTTGACCGTTAGTTCCCAATCCCCCGTCTTTTCAATACTTTCAACATGGTCATACATCCAGGCCAGGTACGACCCGACTTCTTCGTCGCGATGGCGCTCCAAAGAATACAGAACGTCATCCATAGTCATTGGATTACCATCACTAAATGTTACGTTGCTGCGAATCTGGTATACCCAGGTTGTCGAATCAACCTCTTCCCAGCTTTCGGCAATGTTTGGCTCCAGCTCATCATTTGCGCCGTACTTCAGCAGCCCCTGCATAGCCTGCACGACCACCGGAATAGTTGTCGTGTCATAGGCATACACGGGGTCCAGACTTTTGATGTCGCCGTTAAGTCCAACATTCAGAGTCGTTTGAACCGCAGACTCTTCCCCATCCGGCGTGTCACTGGATTGAGGCGAGCTGGCACAAGCACCCAGAACCACCATGCCAAGCACTAACACCAAACACAATCCGGTCAGTAGCATTACTCGTTTCTTCATACAGAACCCCTTTCGTATCATTGCGACCTCCACTATTGTATCAAATATCGATAATTACGTGAAAATATGCAGAAAGATTAATTCTTAGGGTCATTCAAAGCCAGGAAATTTTCGACCAGTGCGTTATATTCGTCCGAATGTTCAACATGACACAAATGCGTTCCGGGGACTAGTTCTAACCGGGCGCCGACAATGCCATCGCTTATACTCTTCGCGATATAGGGCGTCGCTTCATCCTGCACGCCGGTGGTGACCAGCGTCGGGACATCAATCTCTCCTAACCGCTCGGTAATATCCCAGTTCTGCAAGGTCCCGGTACACACAAACTCTTCCGGCCCCCACATATGAGAATATACCGGGCTGATGTTATCGAACGACTCGGCGACGAAACTTGGCAGAGGGTCCAGTGAGCATTCATACCTGCGTACATACTCTTCGGCAGCTTCCTTAAACTCCGGGGCAGCATACTCGTCCGCTGCGATGGCGGCTTCGATTGCGTCGCGGTGGCCCGGCTCCATCAACTGAATCAAACGACGCGCTTCTGCTGCCCACAGGGGGATACTGGCCAGTGATGAAGCAATAACGAGAGATCGAACCCCCTTGTGCGCGGTGCGTAATACATATTCCAGCGCCAACATCCCACCCCAGCTTTGCCCCAAAATGTGGATTTCGTCCAAACCCAAGGCTTCACGCACGGCATCAATTTCAGCGACATAGGTCTCGATATTCCACAGTTCCGGCAGGTACGGCGTCGAGGATTTGCCACAACCCAACTGGTCATAGTAAATAACCTCACGCGCCTCATCCGCGGCAATCCCATCCAATGATTTCAGATAATTATGCAGCGCACCTGGTCCGCCATGCAAGGTCAGCAGTGGTGTTTTTCCGCCACTCCCCTCCCCGACCCGCTCATACCACGTTTCAAATCCCCGAAACGGAATCGTCCCACTCGTCACTTTCAGGTTTGCCACGGTTTTTCTCCTCGTCTCTCCTTAGTCTAGAGCGCAATGGAATAGTGCGGACCCTCGTCCAGCGACAGGTGGTAGAGGGCCGCTGGTTTTGCCAACAGTTCGAACACCTTTTCACGGTAGTCCAGGACCCGAACGAACAGGCCCTCGTCCAAACGGACCGTCGTGTCCAGACCCCAGCTCTCGTCGCGTTTTGATATCTTTTCGGTGACAGCCACGGGTCCTTTTTCCACGTATTCCCCCTCCCAAAAGCGGCATAATTCCGCCAATAACCACGCCGCGTCCCCCAACGAAAGCGCGGCGGGTATAACTGACTTGGGCAAAGGCACCGTGTCGGCCCGCTGACACATCTCCGTAGCCAGATGAAACAAATCGACGGCTCGCGCCTCCTGAATCCGCAGGTCATTAGCAGCGATTTCTGTCAGCACGGAATCCAGCAGCCAAAAATCATCAAACAGCGCCCTGACCTTTCGTCTGTAAAGAGGATTACGCATGGTGGCCATTATAAGGCATTTATTCCTCACATCAAATCGTCGGGGTCAACGTCTACGCTGACACGCAGGTCCTTAGCTCTTGGTTTTGACAGCGAAGTGAGTACGTCCATGACTGCCGGTCCTACTTCCAAACCTGCCTTGCCTTTAATGAGAATATGTTGCCGCCAGAGCTTCTTTCTGCGAGCCAATGCGCAGGGCGCCGGTCCCAAAATCTGCGCGTCAGCCAATTCCGTTCGCCTTCGCAACGCCTCTGCCAGCTTTTCAGCGTAGCTGCGTGTTGCTTCCTCATCGTGGGCTGAGACGACGAGGTTGCAGAGACTGCCAAAGGGCGGGTAAACGAGTTTCGCTCGTTCTTCCCGCTCGGTATCGTGAAACAGAGCGGGGTTATGCGCAGCTGCTGCGCGTACCGCGCGATGTGTGGGCCAATAGGTTTGTACGATGACCTTACCGGGATGTTTTCCTCGACCAGCACGACCGGCCACCTGTTCCAACAACTGAAAGGTCCGCTCTCCGCTGCGAAAATCGGGCAGATTCAACGTGACGTCGGCGGTGATGACCCCGACCAGCGTCACCTCCGGAAAATCCAATCCTTTTGCAACCATCTGGGTGCCCAAAAGCACGCCTGTTTCAAGTTGCTCGAATTGTGCCAGAAGCTCTGCATGCGCATGTTTCGAGGTCGTCGTATCGGCGTCCATACGCACCACCGGCCAATCTGGAAATAACTGCTGAAACTCTGTTTCTACCCGTTGGGTTCCCGTCCCGAATTGACGCAAATAGGGACTGCCGCACATGGGGCAGACGGCAGGAACGTCATGAATAGCGTTGCATTGGTGACAACGCAGCTTGTGCGTGCTGGCGTGGTAGGTGAGCGACGTCGAACAAGATTGACACTGGGGCACAAATCCACATTCCCGGCAGAGGAGAAATTGGGCAAAACCCCGACGATTCAAAAAAAGCAACGCCTTTTCTTTGTGTTGTCGCACTTCGGCCAGAGCCTCTTGCAGAGCGCGGGAAAAAACGGAGCGATTGCCATCGGCAAACTCCGCGGTCAGGTCAACGATTTGCACGGGGGGCAGCAGCGCTCCACCGACTCGCTCGGGCATTCGAACCAGCGTATAGTCGCCACTATGGGCGCGATGCAGGGCTTCCATTGAAGGTGTTGCCGTTCCTAACACCAGTACAGCCGAACGTTGACCTGCCAGGTATTCTGCGACTTCGCGCGCATGATAGCGTGGCGCGCCATGATTCTTGTAGCTACGGTCATGTTCTTCATCAATGACGATTAAGCCCAGGTTGCGGACGGGGGCAAACAGGGCAGAGCGCGCGCCAATCACAATCTGCGCATCACCCGTACGGATACGTTCCCATTGAGAGTAGCGCTCTCCTTCCGATAGACGCGAGTGCAGTACCGCAATCCGATCCCCAAAGCGCGCACGAAAGCGACCAACAGTCTGAGGAGTCAGAGAGATTTCAGGCACCAGCATGATAGCGGTTTTTCCACGCTTCGCTAAATCCTCGATGGCGCGCAGATAGACCTCTGTTTTTCCTGACCCCGTGACCCCTTCCAGAACGATAGTATTCCGGATTTCCGCTGATTCGGGAATGACTTTAGGGATGGAGACGGCGGTAGCAAGAGCCGCACGAATAGCAGCCAGCGCTTCTACCTGTCCGGAAGTCAGATGTTTCGGGCGGGGTGCGGCGGCGCTGGCGCCGGCATATTCGTTTTCATGAGACGGACTCCGTCGTCTGCGTGCTGGCAGCTTTGCCTCTCCCGTTGTGTTGTATGCTGTCAACGCTTTTTTCAATCGCGCAGATAGCCCAACAGGAATAAAGAGACCCAAAGCTTCGGACAGTGGCGTGGCGTAATGTTGCGCCATCCAGCGCGCAATCTTGACAGAAGTATCATCAAACAGGGATTCAGGAAAGTAGGCTAAGACAGGCTTGGTCTTTTCATCTGGCATGCCATCCGGGTCAACACCCACCACGTAACCAATTACGTTTCGGTTTCCCAGTTCCACGATGGCTACGTCACCGGTATGGACGTACTCACTCCTGCCCTCTTTCTCTTTGAGCAGAGTCGGCGGGAATTCATACGTGAACGGCGTATTCAGGGCGCGTGTCGGTATGTCCAGGACGATGTCTACGAGCATGGTGCTATGATAGCAAAGGTGATGGACACGCACGCCCAGAGAAGGAGATAATTATGTCTGAATATGTAATGTATATATTCCCAAACTGCCCGTACTGCCAACGGGTTGTCGGGTATCTGGCCATGAATGTTGACGACTGGGACAGGCGGGTCGAGCTGCGCGACGCCTACGAGCCGGAGGTAGCGGCCGAACTGGTAGCTTTAGGCGGAAAACGGCAGGTACCGTGCCTGAACATCAGTGGGGTACCGCTCTACGAGAGCGATGACATCATTGCCTATTTTGAGGAAGAGAAGGCCCTGAATGGCGGCTCTGCTACCGGGACTGCTGCCTGTCCTGTTACTTGAATTCTGCAGGGCAAGTTGACTTGTTCAACTTGCCGATTCAGTGCAGGAAAGAGAATTCCTACCCACCATGTTTCGCTATCGGGACGCTTCCAACGCCGGAATCAGTGCGCCCAGCGTGTCAAAGGTGAGGAATTTCAGCGTTGTGTCTATTTCCATCGGCGCAATGAGGTCAGGGACCATGACGGTCACCGCACCTGCAGCATTTGCCGCGCGCAGGCCGTTTTCGCTGTCTTCGATAATCAGGCAGCGTTCCGGCGCAACCTGGAGCTGACGCGCCGCTGCCAGAAAAATATCAGGTGCAGGTTTGCCGCGCGCGACATCATCGCCGCCGACCAGTACCTGAAAGCAGTCCGACAGGTTGTTGCGCTGCAGGATAGCGCTGACCTGGTCGTGATAGGTGGAGCTGCCCAGGGCGCACGGAATGTCATTTTGCGCCAGCCAGTCCAGCAGCTCGTCTGCTCCGGGTTTCAGTGGGAGAGGTCTGGTGATGTAGTCCTGATACAGCGCTTCTTGCTTCTCATTCAATTCCTGAAGGGGGATATGATGTCCGTACGCCTTGTCGAGGATTATCATCGCGTCTTTGATGGTGCGACCAATGATTTCCTTGTAGCAGTCGTCGGTAAACTCCAGCCCATATTCGGAAAAAACCTTGCGCCATACCTCACGCGCCAGGCGTTCAGTGTCAA
>JAIRWZ010000079.1 GCA_031268615.1 Actinomycetes bacterium
TGTTGACTGGCGCCGACGACCCGGAAACCGCCGAAGTGGTACTATTGCGGGCAGCAAAAATCCTGAGCGCGCTCTGAACAGATTTCGGGCGCTCCGGATGAGGCAAGAGGAAGGGCCGATGTGCAGTACCGTATAAATCCGAAAAATGGCGACCGGATTTCAGCGCTGGGATTTGGTTGCATGCGTTTTCCGAAAGACGACGCGCTGACTGCTGATTTGGTGCGTCGGGCGATAGAGGGCGGCGTCAACTATGTCGATACGGCCTATATCTACCCGCACAACGAAGAGCGTCTGGGCGCTATTTTAGCCGGGACTGGGCTGCGGGATCGGGTGCATATTGCGACGAAAATCCCGCCTTATTTGGTGCGTCGCGCCGGTGACTTTGACCGGCTGTTTGCCACGCAGTTGCAACGCTTGCAGACCGACTATATCGACTACCAGCTGATTCATATGCTGACCACTCCCGAATCCTGGCAGCGTATGCTGGACCGGGGCGTCGCGGACTGGGTGGCAGCGAAAAAGGCCAGCGGCGAGATTCGCAACTTTGGTTTTTCCTTCCACGGCGGGGGAGAGAATTTTCTGCATATTCTGGAGGCCTTTGATTGGGATTTTGCTATGGTGCAGATTAACTATCTGGATGAATGCGACCAGGCCGGCGTGGTGGGACTGGAACGCGCCGCCGCCCTAGGCATTCCCGTCATAGTAATGGAGCCTCTGCGCGGCGGGAGGCTGGCGGCGGGGCTGTCCCCAGCTGCGACCAAGCATTGGCAGGAGGCGCGCGACGACGACGGGCGTGCGCACAGTCCGGCGGCGTGGGCGTTGCGCTGGGTCTGGAACCGTCCCGAAGTCCTGACCGTGCTGTCCGGCATGAACGCCGCCGACCAGCTGGACGAAAACCTGCGCTTGGCCGACCAGTTTGGGGCGGCGGACGCAGCCGACACCCTCAGCGCCGACGAGCTGGCTCTGTATGCGCGCGCTCGCGAAGCGCTGCAAGGCGACGATGCCATCGAATGTACGAACTGTGGCTATTGTCAGCCCTGCCCGCGCGGTGTCAACATTCCGCTGTGTTTCTCGCTGTACAATGGGCGGGCGCTGACGGCTTCTTCCTCGAAAATGCAGTATATGCTGCGCACCTACGGCGCCAACGCCGGACGCTGCAATGCCTGTGGACGCTGCGAGCCGAAATGCCCGCAGGGGCTGGCCATTCGCACGGGCTTGCGCCGGGTCAGAGGCGCCTTCGAAGGCCCCCTCTATCGCCCCGCCAACTGGGTTGCGCACAAGGTCCTGCATACCTGAAGCGCCTAAAGTCGCCGCGTCCATAGTAGTCACCGCACCCCTGTAAGCGATTGCAATCGCCTTCTGTTGCAGGTATGGACCCCCGGTCAAGCCGGGGGCAGGCTCAATACTCACTTCCTCTCTCTTGTGATACGATGGACGCGTGTTATGGAAGCCTTTGGTTTTCGCGGACGGGCGTGGGCACAGACCCAGGCGCACTCCCGCGAACGAAGAGGGAAATCGGTGCAAATCCGATGCAACCCCCGTTGCCGTAATCGGCGAGGGGACGGGAAAGGTACGACACAGACCACTACGCGCATATCCGCACTGATTGCGCCGGGAAGGTCTCTCGCCCCGCCAGAGCCGTTAGCCGGAAGACCTGCCACAAGGATGTTCAGATTCTGTCTTTCGGCGGGAAAGGCTGGGCTGTCGGAGCTCATGGGAAGCAGTTCCCCGTCGCAGACGCGATTGCGATCGGAGGGATTGCACATGAAACGAATTGCACATGAGGAACACATCGGCGAAGAACAAAGCAGGGAAGTGAGTACGCCCAGACCAGCGCGCGCGCGGCGGTATCGCGCCAACGCGTGGCTGATGGTCGGAGCGCTACTGATTTCGACGCTAGCCGGACCGATAACGGCCGCTTTTGCTGCCACAAAAGATTGGGCGATGTTTCGTGGGGACGCGCGCAACAATGGAGTGACGACAGGCCACACCCCGCGTTCGGCAACGGAAGTCGTGTCTGCCTGGTCGGACTTGAAAGTGAGTGGTTCATCTGTATCCAGTCCTATTCTTGTTGATGGGACCCTTTATGTTGCCGTGGACGATACCTTGCATGAGGTGGATGCGGCGACGGGGGTAATTTTGCGCAGCGCCGCGTTGGACGCAGCAATTGGATTTACGGCGTATTTGGCTGCTGGCGAAGGAAAAATCTTTGTGCCCATAGGGGGAGGACGCGTACAGTCCTTCGATGCGGCGACGCTGACCTCTCAGTGGACGAGCGCTGAACATACGGGTTTTTCGTCGGCTGCTGTAGTGACATATCATGAGGGACGGCTCTACACAGGAACCTATAAGTCCTACGACTTCAACGGCAACTCAACTGAGGGCGAGTTCTATTGTCTGAATGCTGCCGATGGGAAGCAGGTTTGGACGTACTCACCCTCTGTATCCGGAGAAACGACGTTGACCGGGTATAATTGGGCAGGTGCGGCGGTAGCAGACGACGCGGAGGTAGTGCTGTTCGCGGGTGATGATGGAGTGTTGGTGTCACACGCGCTGGACAGCGACAGCGTGGTCGCGACAAGGAGTGTTGGGGCGCCGGTGCGCAGTTCGGTGTTGTTTGATGGTGGCGAAAACCACGCTTATGTAACCACGACGACTGGGAAACTGTATCGCTCCACTTTGACTGGCGCGGGGAGTTTTGACGCAGATGACCCGCTGACTGCTTGGGCGACTTTGTCCGGGAAGAGTTCCAGTTCTGTCCCAGTCCTATACCGACAACGCCTGTATGTGATTTCCGGTTTGTCCGAATGGAATTTATACGATGAGCCGGAGACTGGCTGGTTGGATGTCATTGACACGGCGGAAGGGCGACTTATTTCGCGGGCACAATTGCCCGGTTATTCGCAGTCTTCCCCTTTGCTGACGACAGGGTATGCAACGTCTGCCAACGGCTATGAAGTCTATCTGTATCTGTTGTTAAATAGTGGTCGTGGCGATGATGTTGTTGTGGTGAAAGATAGCGAACAGCTCTCGGCGCTGCAGGTTTCGCAGCTCTATCAGCCGGGCGGCACCAACGCGATGGGCAGTTTGCTGGCTGATGATGCCGGACAGCTCTACTTTGTGGACGGTGGCGACTGGAGTGACTGGAACAATCCCGTGCCTGCGAAACTGCGCGCGCTGAAGGTCGGTACTCCTGCGCCCCCTGCACCCCCTGCGGCTGTTAGCGTGAAGGTAACGCCTGCGAAGAAAACGCTGAATCCGACCAAAACGGTGACCCTGAAGGCAACGGTGACGCCGTCCGGCGCCTCGCAAAAGGTCAGCTGGTCCTCGTCGGCGAAATCGGTGGCGAAAGTCAACGCGACGACCGGCAAAGTCACGGCGGTGAAACCGGGCAAAGCGACCATCACGGCGCGCACGGCCAACGGAAAGGTCGCCCGGACGACCATCACGGTCAAAGCGGGCAAAGTGTCGAAATTCACCGTCAAAGCCCCGAAAACTCTGAAACGCGGCAAAACGGCGCAGCTGAAAGTCACGCTGAAACCGGCGACCGCCTTTGGCGCAAAGGTGACCTACAAATCTCACTACAAACGCGTTCTGACGGTCAGCAAAACCGGTAAAATTAAAGCCAGACGTCGCGGCATGGCGACGATTACCATAAAGGCAGGCAACAAGACCAAGAAAATCAGAATCAGAGTGAGGTAATAAGAAGTGAGTACGTCCAATCAAGAAACTATTGGTATGGTGAACAGCTTTCCGGCGTTACGCGCCGGGAAGCTGCCCCTGCCCGTCACCGTTGTTACTGTTCTTATTGCCCTTACGCTTGCGCTGGGCGGTTGTACCCGAAACACCGCAGGTGACCTTGACACCGTCCCGCAACCGACCCGCTCAACAGACGCCAGCGTTACGGCGTCTGCTCTCACAACTCCATCGGTTGCCACCACGCAAAACCCCGCGGGAACGTCGGCCAATGCAGAGAATCAGTCGGCGCCCTCCACCTCCGACCCCGAAACAGCCAAAGACCAGCAGCTCGGTTCTGCAAACTCGCGGGTCAAACCCAAAAAAGACGCGACCGCAAAATCATCGACGTCAAAATCCGGCTCCGGCGCCACTGGTTCGGGAACGGCGAAATCCGGCTCCAGTTCCGGTTCCGGCTCCAACTCCAGCTCCGGCAACTCCAACTCCAACCCTGCCACTCCTGACAAGCCGAGCGAAACCGCACCCCAAACGCTCAACGTCACGATTGCCATTGACTGCAAAACCGCCTACGCCGCCGACCCAACAGCCGTGTCCGGCCTGTCCAACAAAGGCGTCATTCTGTCCGCCAAAAAGCTCGAACTGAAACCCGGCGCTACCGTAAAAACAGCGCTGGAATCCTGCGGTATCGACTTCAACGCGCGCGGCGCGTATGTGTCCACAATCAACGGCCTGTCAGAAGGAGACCTCGGCTCTGGCTCTGGCTGGCTCTATTCAGTCAACGGCGGTTGGCCTTCAACTGGCTACAACAAATGCCAGCTGAAAAGCGGCGACAGTGTCTCCTGGCGCTATACCTTAAACCTGGGCAAAGACATAGGGGCGCCCTCCTTTTGACGACGACCCCACATACCCCACATACTGCACATACCCCACGTACCGCCGCCAATCCACGCACGGCGACGGACCGGCGCGCGACAATCACGCCAACGCCGCCACCGGACCCCCCGCTCCATCCGCTCCAACAACGCCCCACGCCCGCCCGTCTCCCGCATTTCGCAGAGCTGCTGCACCCCGGAGCAGTCGCGTGTTGGTTCGCCGCGACCATTGTAGTCACCATGACGACCCTGCACCCGGCGCTGCTGGCCGCCTCCATCCTCACGGCCGCCGCAACGCTCACCGTCTACGGCTCAACCCGCCAGCTCACCCGCAGCCTGCGCTTCGCCCTACCGCTGGCCGCAAGCATCATCATCCTGAACGCCGCGTTCAATCACCGTGGCGCCACCACCCTGCTCCGCACCCGGCTCCCCCTGTCCATTCCAGGCACCTTTCAACTAACGCGGGAATCGCTGACCTTCGGCGCGGCCACCGCCCTGCTTATCTGCGCGACGCTCCTGTGGTTTGCCGTTTGGCAACTCTTCATCCCCTCGGACAAGTTCCTCTACCTCTTCGGCCGCCTGGCCCCCCGCACGGCACTATTGACCTCGATGATTATCCGCTGGGTACCCCTGACCGCTGACCGTGCCCGTCAAATTCGCACCGCACAGAAACAATTATGGGTGAGTACGTCCACACCAGCGCCCGTCCCGCACGACCAGCCCACCCATCGCAGGAAGCCGCACATCATCCGCGCTGCCGCCCGCGCAATCGTCCGTCACCTCGGCGCTCTCCGTACTGCCACCCACGGCGCCGTCCGTCAGGCTGGTGTGTTGATGTCCTGGTCTGCCGAAGACAGCATTCTGGCTGCGGACTCAATGCGTGCCCGCGCCTATACGCCGGGTCAGCGCCGCAGCTCCTGGCGCAATTACCGCTTTCGCACTCGTGACGCTCTCTTTCTCGCCGCCACGCTCGTTGCAGCCTCGGCACAGCTTGCCGTTGTCGTAATCTGGCTGCGCCATCTGGCCTGGTACCCCATCATCCGGGGCGCAGAGCTGCCCCTCTACGCACTCGTGCCGGCGCTCCTGCTCTTTTCCCTACCCCTGCTGCTGGAAGGAGGCGAATACTTTCGATGGATACGCAACAGCCACAACCACAGCCACAGCCACAGCCACAGCCAGCCTGTGCAATCGACGTCCAAAACCTGACCTTCCGCTATCCTGAAAACGCCACCGCTGCCTTGAATGATGTTTCCTTTACGCTTGCCCACGGCGCTTTTGCGTTGCTGGCCGGCAAAACAGCTTGTGGTAAAACAACGCTCCTGCGTCATCTGAAACCCCAGCTCACCCCCGTTGGCGACCGCTCCGGCACGGTGACCATCACCGAGCCTGTCGGCTTCGTCATGCAAGACCCCGACGCGCAAATTGTCGCCGACACGGTCTATGCTGAACTGGCCTTCGGTCTGGAAAACCTCGGCCTGCCCACGCCGACGATACGCCGCCGTATCGCGGAAGTCGTCGCCTTTTTCGGCCTCGAATCTCTGCTCGAACGCCACACACAGACCCTGTCCGGCGGCCAAAAACAAATGCTCAACCTCGCCGCCGTCGTAGCGTTGGCGCCCGCGCTCATCATCGCTGACGAGCCGACCGACCAGCTGGACCCCATCGCAGCCAAGGCCTTCCTGCAGATGTTGACCCGCACGAACACTGAACTGGGCACCACCGTTCTCATCTCCGAACACCGCCTCGACGAAGTCCTGCCGCTCGTCGATACCGTACTCTATATGAGCAGAAGTGAGTGCGTCCATACCGGCACCCCGCAGGAATTCGTTGACTTTCTCATCGCCAGCGATAGCTCCTACCTGTGCGCCTTGCCCGAACCCGCCCGTGCAGCCCTGCCGTTCCTGTCAAACCCACCCTACCCCCTCTCCGTAAGAGAAGGCCGCCAATGGCTCAACGGGTTTCCCCCTTCGGTCGGTGTCCAATCATCCGGCAATGACACGGTAGGGACACCTCCCAACCCAAAAGAGTCAGCTGGTGTCCGCCACCCGGCAACAACTGACGGACCGCAATCCGCCTACTCACGCGCGCGTATTGCTGTCCCTACCAATACCCGCCCATCCAGGAACAACAAACCTACCATCGACACCACCGCAAGGTCATTCTCGGGCTTGACCCGAGAATCCAGCCTCCCTGCCATTGACTTGCGTGAGGTCACGTTTTGCTATGACCGCACGGGTGGCTTTGTCCTCAAACATCTCTCGGGACAGATTGCGGCTGGAGACGTCCACGCCATCGTCGGGGGTAATGGATCGGGCAAGACCACGCTAATTGGCGTTATCACCGGCACCCTGAAACCACAGCTCGGCAGCGTTCGTATTGCTCCCGGTATGAGCATGGGCGCTCTGCCGCAAAATCCTCGCGCCCTCTTCGAACGGGACAACGTGCGTGCTGAACTTTCCGGAACCTCGGACGAACTATTGACTGAACTGGAACTCACTGACTTGCTGGAGCGCCATCCCTATGACCTTTCCGGTGGCGAAGCGCAAAAAGTTGCCTTGGCAAAACTATTGCTGGCAGACCCCGATATATTGCTGCTGGACGAGCCGACGAAAGGTTTGGACGCACTCGCTAAAGCGGAACTTGCCGACATTGTGGCACGTCTGTCGCAGCGTGGGCATACCCTGGTCCTCGTGACGCATGATTTGGAATTTGCTGCGGAGCATGCCCATACCTGCTCGCTTTTGGCTGATGGGGATTTCGTGGCAACCGAAGCGGTGCGTGATTTCTTTGCGGGCAATGAATTTTATACGACGCCGGTCAACCGGATGACGCGCGGTATGTTGCCCGATTGCATAACCGTCAAAGACCTGCATAACGCTCTGTCGTCCGACAATCCCACTTGTTCCACCGATTTTCCTTATATCCCTATCTCCACAAGTCATTCCCGCACCCCACCCAGTCATTCCCGCGAAAGCGGGAATCCAGTGCCCCCGGATAATGATGACGTTCAGACTTCCGAATCAAGCCCGAAGCCGGTACCGTGAACCGTGTTCTTCGCATTCTGGAGCCGACCGCGCTCTTTGCTTGCCCTTTTCTGTTGGCAGCCCTGACTGTCGCGCGCGTTGGGTCGGCGGCGCTGCTCTCTGCACTTGTGTTGTTGGTGGCCTTGGCGCCGGCCATTGTTGGTTTTGAACGGGCGCGTCCGCGTCCGCGCGACTTCATGCCCGTGGTGGTTCTGGCGGCTCTGGCTATTGCCGGGCGACTGCTCTTCGACGCCATTCCCAACTTTCAACCCACCACTGCTCTTATCATCGTCTGCGGTTTTGTATTTGGCCGACGCGCGGGATTGATGGCGGGCATTACCGCGGCGCTCGTGTCCAATCTGTTCCTGGGGCAGGGGCTTTGGACGCCATGGCAAATGTATTGCTGGGGAACGGTAGGCTACTGTGCAGGCCTGTTCCCCCCAACTCTCCAGGTTCGTCATGCCGGGCTTGACCCAGCACCTCAGACCAGCGAGCCAGGGAGACGTTCGGATTCCGGCCCAAAGGTCGGAATGGCAATCCCGATGTATCTGTATGGGGTTGTCGCGTCTCTGGCTTTTGGCGTCCTGATGGACCTGCAATACTTTGTGGGCTTCAATGCGGACACCGGTCTGTCCGGTCTGGCTACAACTTTGGCGCTGGGTCTGCCGTTCAATGTGGCGCACGCGGCTTCAACCCTCGTATTCCTTGTCCTGACCCTGAACCCCTGGGGCAAAAAACTAACCCGCCTGAAAACCAAGTACGGTCTGCAGGACCTGTAAAACGTAATCCCTCCCAAAGAGATGTGTGGTGTGTGTAGGGACACCTTCCCGCCGTAGTCGGGTTGGCGTCCGCCACCACCCGGCAAAAACTCCAGCGTAGTAGGGCGGGCATTCCATGCCCGCCGCCCCACCAAGCAACCGAGCGGACAGCAATCCGCCCGCTGACGGAGGCGGAAAGCTGCCCCTACAAAGCTGGGGATTTGCTATCATAACCTCTACCGATTTCGATGAAATGAGGCGCGGTATGCTTGACGCAAAATTTATACGTGACAATCCTGACGCTATTCGCACGGCGATGAGCGCTCGCGGCAGCGCTTGGGACACCGATGAGTTTCTGGCGCTGGACGAGCGTCGGCGTGAACTCATTGCGCAGACCGAAGCTCTGCAGGCCCGGCGCAACGAACTGTCGCGCAGTATCGGTACGCTGCTGAAAGACCACCATACACAGGCTGTCGCGGACGCCAAGGCCGAAGTCGCCCTCATAAAGGACAGCCTCACCGTACTGGACGCTGACAGGGACCGGCTGGATACCCAAACTCACGAGCTGCTGTCTACCGCCCCCAACCTGCCCGACGCCTCCGTCCCACTCGGCGTTGACGAACATGACAACGTCGAGGTCAAACGCTGGGGAACGCCCCGCGATTTCAGCGCCGAAGGCTTTGAGCCGAAAGCTCACTGGGATTTGGGGCCGGCTCTGGGGATTATCGACTTTGAGCGCGCCGTGAAATTGGCAGAATCCCGTTTCGTGCTGTTGGGTGGCGCGGGTGCGCAGCTGGAACGCGCGCTCATTAACTTCATGCTTGACCTGCATGCGGACGCTGGGTTTAAGGAGTGGTGGCCGCCAACGCTTGCCAACGCCCAGACCTTGTATGGCACCGGACAGTTGCCGAAATTTGCCGACGACCTCTACCAAACGGTTACGACTTCCGACGCCAACGAAGGCATGGAATCCGGCGGCGAAGCCACAACCGCCGGCCGGCTCTACCTGACGCCGACCGCCGAAGTCACGCTCACCAACATTCACCGCGGCGAGGTCTTGAACGCGGACAGCCTGCCCCGCCACTACACGGCCTACACCGCCTGTTTTCGCGAAGAAGCCGGTAGCGCCGGGCGCGACACCCGCGGCATGATTCGTATCCACCAGTTCGACAAAGTCGAGCTGGTCAAACTCACGACTCCGGAGACCAGCTTTAACGAACTGGAATCCATGACCTGCCAGGGAGAAAAGGTGTTAGAAATCCTCGGCTTGCCCTATCGTCGCCTGGCGCTCTGCACGGGCGACCTGGGCTTCGGCGCCGCCAAAACCTACGATTTGGAAGTCTGGCTGCCCTCCTACAACGACTATAAAGAAATCTCGTCTTGCTCGAACTGCGTGGATTTCCAGGCTCGGCGAGCCGGTATCAAATACCGCGACCCGGACGCCTTCAAAGGCAGCCGCTACCTGCACACGCTGAATGGTAGCGCTCTGGCGCTCAGCCGCACCTTCGCCGCGATTATCGAAAACTATCAAAATCCCGACGGCACGGTCACCGTCCCCGAAGCCCTGCGCCCCTACCTCCGGGGCTTAAAAACAATCACGAAGTGAGTATTGAGCCTGCCCCCGGCTCAGTACTCACTTCTTATATTCGACCTGTTCCAGCAGATGCTCGGCATTGCCGTGATACAGAGCCTCCAGCTCGCTGTTAGAGAAACCCGCGTTGTTGAAGAAGGCGATGTCGTCCTCCGGGTAGGTCCAGGGGCTGTCGGTGCCAAACAGTACGCGGTCAAGGCCGTGTCCGCGCAAGATACGCAGCAGCTGGTCACTGCTCATTTCGGTCGTGGTGAAGGCCGTGTCCAGATAGACGTTTTCCCCCTGTCCGACCAGCAGTTCTTCGACCTCGTCCCACATACGATAGCCCCCGGCGTGCGCCAGTACCATTTTGATACCGGGGTAGGCGTCGATGACGGCGCGAAACTCTAAGGGAGAACCGTATCGGGTGCGCGGTCCCACGTCGTCGCCGGCGTGAAAGTAGCCGATTAGATTGAAGTCCATCGCGGCGTCAAATATCGCCTGCATGCGCGGGTCGGTGGGCAAGACATCTTGATAGTCGGGGTGCATTTTGAAGCCCGGAAAACCCTGCTCGCGAAAGTCTGCCAGAATCCCCCGCGCGTCGTCGCAGTCGGGATGGATGGCGCCGAAGGGCACGCAGTATTCGCGCGGTTGTGCGGCGGCATATTCGTTAATGCTGGCGACTTGTGAGGCTTTCGTGGCGACCGGCACGGTCCAGCCCTGGGCGATTCCCAGTCGTTTAATGCGGTCGATAAAGTCTTCCAGCTTTCCGCCGATTTTGTTGACGCGTTCCGGTACGGTCAGAGCGGCGATTGCTGCCTGTTCGACTTTGTCGGGAAAGACATGGACATGCGTGTCGATGATTTTTATTCGGTTCACCAGTTCGTTCCTTTCGGGGTGGTGTCGTGGCTGTTACCTGTAGCTGACGTTTTGTTGGCAGACGCAAGGCATGTGCAGGTTTGCAATCAAGCCTTTGCAGGCAATGATTGTATCACCCAAAACGCTGTCTTGACGTGTAGATGAAGGGTGGTATCATAGATATCCGCGCGAAAGCGCTTTGGCTTTATTGAATGTGCGCCCTTACCTCAGCTGGATAGAGGGTCTGACTACGAATCAGAACGCCACAGGTTCGAATCCTGTACGGCGCGCCATTTTTTTGCAGGCAACACATGGTGTGGCTTGGTATAAAGAGCCACTCCACGCGTAAAATGGGTACAATTCTGGGGTACTTGGGTTCCACAACGCCTGCTCGCTTTGCTCCCCGTAATATCAGGCGGTCTGCGGTTCAGGGTTTGTGAGCACTGATGTGGACTGAGACGATTGCTTTGTTAACGATGGCCTCGTCGAGTCCAAACAGGGTCTCAACTCTT
>JAIRWZ010000094.1 GCA_031268615.1 Actinomycetes bacterium
ATAGTAAAGTACAGTCGGGAAAAGAAACATATGGGAAAACAGTAAAGGAGGGTTGAATGTCAGCAACTGCGGAAGCATACACCGGACCGCTGGGGGAATTAAAAGAAGGCGTCGAACACCTGCTTAAAACCTTGGATCCCTTATCGGTCTTTGGGAATCGTTTCCATCCCACACGCATTGCAAGTTTTGGGGAATGGACCTTGTCAATCAACACGGTTTATTTCCTTATCAGCGCTATTGTCGTGGTATGGATTGGCTTTGCCGTGGCGAAGCGCATGTCCATCGTGCCCAAGGGTCGTCTTATGAACGCCTTTGAGTTCCTGGTCGAATTCGTGCGCAATAACGTCGCCAATATCATTAAGCATGACCAGCGTAAATACGAACCGTTCCTGCTTACGTGTTTTTTCTTCATTCTGATTAGTAATCTAATTGGTTTGATTCCGGGCGTACATCCGGGCACGGGTATCATTGGCGGGACACTGGCGCTGGCGATTACCGTTTTGGTTTATTTCAACGCGGTCGGCATGAAGGCAAAAGGCGGCTTGAAATACTGGTTAGGCTTGGTACCTAATGGCGTACCAGTCTGGTTAGCTCCGATTATTTGGATTATCGAGTTCGTATCCATGCTCTTGCGCCCCATTACGCTGGCGCTGCGATTGTTCGCCAACATGTACGCCGGGCACATCATTTTGGGCATCTTTGGATTGCTTACGGGTCTGTTCGCCGAAGCGACACTGATTCATCATTCAGGCGCACTGATTGCCGCGTCACCGGCATGGCTGCTTTTGCTCATCGCGATGTACGTGCTGGAGCTCGTCGTCGCGTTTGTGCAGGCTTATGTATTTTCGCTGCTTACGGCAGTCTATATTGACGGCGCCGTTAGCGGGCATTAGCAAGAAAAAGTGAAGTGAGTACGCCCAGACCTGTATGGACGCGCTCGCTTAACGAAAAGTTTTGAAAGGAAAGCGCGGTTCTTCAAAGGGAAGAGCCCACTATTGCAAGGAGGAAACATATCATGCAAGCTTTTGCTTATCCGCTGTCCGTTTTGGGCGCCGCATTCGCGATTTCACTGTTGGGGCAGGTGGCCGCGAAATCTATCGCGCGTCAGCCGGAAGCCGGTAGCACGATTCAGACGGTATTCATTTTGGGCGCCGCCTTTATCGAGGCGCTGACGCTCCTGAGCTTCGTTCTGAACCTGATTGGTTAGTCGCGTGGCGACTCTGACGTACGAAGCATAAGGAGGTGTGTCGATGAAGAAAGTAGTCTTTGGGATGGGAGCCTTTGCGCTGCTGGTAACACCAGCTTTGGCGTATGCCGCCGAAGCTGCCGAAGAAGCCGCCGAGGGAGGCGGACTTATGAGCACGCCTATCATCCCGACAATGACCGAGTTCATCCCAATGCTGATTGCCTTTGCGGTAGTCGCATTCGTGTTGATGAAAGTTGTGTGGCCTCGTATTTTGGGCGTTCTGGACGAGCGTGCCGAGAAAATCGAAGGCTCACTGAAGAAGGCTGAAGAAGCCAAGATAGAGGCGGAAAACATTCTGGTAGAGTACGAGGCGAAACTTGCCGATGTGCGCAAAGAGGATGCCCGCATTGTCGAAGCCGGGCGCAAAGCCGGGGAAGTTGCGCGTAAGGAAATTATTGATCAGGCCAATGTGGAGGCCGCTGGTATTATTGAGCATGCGAAAGGTTCTATCGAGGCTAGTAAAAAGGCTGCCGAGGACGAGCTGCAAAGTCGCACAGCTGAATTAGCAGTTGCCATCGCGTCACGGCTCATTCAGGCAAAGATTTCACCGGAAGAAGACGAGCGTCTTATCAACCAATACATAGCAGAAATGGGTAGTTTCCATGTTAACTAACACTGTTGAAAGCAGAGCTGTTGTGGCTGAAGTGGTTACCGCGTATCCTCTCAGCGACAAGACTCGCGATCATCTGGTTGAGAAACTTTCATCTGCCTTACGTCGGCCGGTAGAGCTGGATGAACACCTTGACCCGCAGGTCATTGGTGGTATCCGGATTAATGTTCTGGGCCGTCTGTTCGACAGTACGGTTGCCACCCAACTGCATGAATTGCAGTTGAACTTGGCTTCGACGATTTCGGGGGGAGGCGCCCATGGCCGAAGCGATTGATACCGCCGGCCTGAGCGCCGTTCTGGAGAGAAGTGTTGAGTCCTTTACGCCCGACCTGGTCGTGCATGAGGTGAATATCCCCACCGAAGAGCAGTGTCTGCGAGTCATTGACTCGTTTCAACCTGACTTTGATTTTCGCGAGGTAGGAAGCGTCATCCAGGTGGGTGACGGAATCGCCCGCGTTACCGGACTGCCCAGCGCCATGCAGGGCGAACTGTTGGAATTCGTCGCCCAAGATGGGCGCGTAGTTTCGGGGTTGGCTCTGAATCTGGAAGAAAATAACATTGGCGCCGTGCTGACCGGAGAAGTGGACGCTATTAAGGAAAACGATTTGGTGTATTCCACCGGGCGTCTGGTTGACGTGCCGGTCGGACATGGCTTGCTGGGTCGTGTTGTTGACCCGCTGGGTACGCCACTGGATGGCAAGGGTAAAATTGAGTTTGAAGCTCGTCGTCCCGTAGAGTTTCGCGCCCCCGGCGTCATCGAACGTCGCGGTGTGCATCAGCCCCTGCAAACGGGTTTGTTGGCCGTTGACTCGATGATTCCCATCGGGCGCGGACAGCGCGAACTGATTATTGGTGACCGTCAGATTGGCAAGACGGCTATCGCCATCGACACCATCATCAACCAGCGCGACACCGACGTGATTTGCGTCTATGTCGCCATCGGGCAGAAAGCGTCCACGGTTGCGGGTATTGTCGAAACTCTGGAGTCCTACGGCGCCATGGACAAGACAATTGTCGTGTCTGCCGCCGCGTCGGACTCTGCGCCCATGCAATACATCGCTCCGATGGCCGGATGCGCCATGGGCGAGTATTTCATTTACAATGGCGCGGATGGAAAGGAAGCGAGTGCGTCCAATCCTGGACGTCATGTGTTGTGTATTTACGACGATTTGAGCAAACAGGCGGTGGCCTATCGTCAGATGTCACTGACCTTGCGTCGCCCCCCTGGTCGTGAGGCCTATCCGGGCGATGTGTTTTACCTGCATTCCCGTCTGTTGGAACGCGCGGTGAAGCTGTCTGACGCCAATGGCGGCGGATCGCTGACAGCCCTACCGATTATCGAAACCCAGGCAGGCGACATTTCCGCCTACATTCCGACTAACGTAATCTCGATTACTGACGGTCAGATATTTTTGCAGTCTGACCTCTTTTTCCAGGGTATTCGTCCCGCCATCAACCCCGGCATTTCGGTGTCACGGGTAGGAGGCGACGCTCAGATTAAGGCGATGAAACAGGTCGCCGGGTCTCTACGTCTGGACTTGGCGCAGTATCGTGAGATGGAAGCCTTCGCGCAGTTTGGCTCTGACCTGGACGATACGACCAGACAAATTCTGGCTCGTGGCGCCCGCGTTGTCGAGCTGCTAAAACAGCCGCGCTATGCGCCGATGCCGATTGAAAATCAGGTCCTTTCTATTTTTGCGGTGAACAAGGGTTTTGCCGATGAGGTAGAGCCGGAAAAAATCGCAGAATTTCGCGATGAACTGATTGAGTTTATGACGTCGAGCAATCGGGATTTGATGCGCCGCATTGCACAAGAAAAAGAACTGGGCGAAGAACTGCAAGACGAGCTGATTGAAGCCATAACCACCTTTGTTGCTGGGTTTGACGAGTAGGGTGGTTGGAGAATTATGGCGAACCTGAAGGAAATAAAGAAACGCATAGGTTCGACCCAGTCCATGCGGCAGGTCACGCGTACGATGGAAATGGTTTCGACCGCAAAGATTCGTCTGGCGCAGCAACGCGTCGAACACGCGCGTCCTTATGCCGTAGCTCTGGAAAAGATTTTGAGCCGGGTGACGCAGGTTTCCAAGGATGAGTCGCACCCCTTGTTAGCAGTACACGGAGAAAAGAAGCGCGTCATGATTATCTCCATCGCTTCTGATCGTGGGCAGGCTGGTGCGTTCAATTCGAATGTGATAGCGCTGACGGAAGCGCAGATGGCTGCCGCCGCCGAAGCGGAGGCAACAGTAGAGTTAGTCTGTATCGGTCGCAAGACGGCGGCCTATTTCCGTTATCGCAACATTGAACCTGACCTTGCTCTGGAGGGCAGCTCCGGACAACCGAGCTATGAGGAATCTAAAGAGCTGGCTGACCGCATTATCGCGGAATACAGCGACGCGGTCATTGATGAAGTCCAACTGATTTACAATCGCTTCGTCAATGTCGCCGTTCAGCGTGCCGAGGTATCAGCGTTGCTGCCCATCGGGTCCGGGTCCTCGCCAAAGCCTGACGCGACGCCAGAGACGGATGCTTCTGGCGCTGAAGTGGACTATTTGTTCGAGCCTTCGGCGCAACAGGTACTAGCGACCTTGCTGCCGAGTTATATTGAGGCGCTGGTCTATCAAGCGCTACTGGAATCCGCTGCGTCCGAACATGGCGCGCGTCGCACGGCGATGAAAGCTGCTACCGACAATGCGGAAACCATGATACATAATCTGACCCGGTCCTATAACCGGGCACGCCAGGCCGCTATTACCACCGAAATCGCCGAGATTGTTGGTGGCGCGGCGGCGCTGGAAGGATAGGAGAGAAGGTATGGCGAATACTGGAGAGATTGTCCGTATAGTCGGAGCCGTTGTGGACATAGCGTTCACGGCGGAAACGATGCCGGCAATCTATAACGCGCTGACCGTCGATACCGAGACCCCCATCGGTCGCGTGAACACAGTTCTGGAGGTGCAACAGCACCTACCCGGAAATCTGGTTCGCGCCGTGGCGATGTCGTCGACTGACGGCTTGCAGCGTGGCACCGACGTCATCGACACCGGAGAACCTATGAAAATGCCGGTCGGCAAAGCAACGCTTGGCCGCATCTGGAATGTTATGGGCCAGCCGGTGGATGGCAAGCCGATGCCCGAGGGTGTGGATACCTGGTATCCCATCCATCGTCCCGCCCCCAATTTTTCCGACCTGGAGCCGAAAACGGAAATTTTTGAAACCGGTATTAAGGTTATCGACTTGCTGGAACCCTACATTAAGGGCGGCAAGACGGGTCTGTTCGGCGGTGCGGGAGTAGGCAAGACGGTCGTTATTTTGGAACTGATTAACAATCTGGCCCAAGCGTCTGGTGGTACTTCGGTCTTTACTGGAGTGGGGGAGCGTACTCGTGAGGGCACCGACCTCTACACGGAAATGACGGAATCAGGCGTTATTGAAAAGACCTGTCTGGTGTACGGACAGATGAATGAGCCGCCCGGCGCTCGTCTGCGTGTCGGTTTGGCGGGTTTGACGGAGGCCGAGTTTTTCCGTGACGAAGGTCAGGACGTGCTGTTGTTCATTGACAACATTTTCCGCTTTACCCAAGCTGGTTCCGAAGTATCGGCGCTGCTGGGTCGTATGCCTTCGGCGGTGGGGTATCAGCCTACTCTGGCCACTGAAATGGGTCAGT
The DNA here is from genome assembly GCA_031268615.1 of Actinomycetes bacterium. Taxonomy (GTDB): domain Bacteria; phylum Actinomycetota; class Coriobacteriia; order WRKU01; family WQUG01; genus JAIRWZ01. The sequence continues at coordinate 5,524 of JAIRWZ010000094.1, forward strand.
TGCAGGAACGCATTACCTCAACGATTACCGGGTCCATTACGTCCGTGCAGGCCATTTATGTGCCGGCTGACGACTTGACTGACCCGGCGCCGGCAACAGCCTTTACCCATCTGGACGCGACGACAACCCTGTCGCGTTCCATTGCGGAAAAAGGTATCTACCCGGCGGTCGATCCACTGGACAGCTCCTCGCGAGCTTTGGATCCCGAAATAGTGGGGGAAGAGCATTACCGCGTGGCGCGTGCCGTACAGGAAACACTGCAGCGCTACAAGGATTTGCAAGACATCATCGCGATTCTGGGTATGGACGAGCTGTCAGAAGAGGACAAGCTGGCGGTGGCGCGCGCGCGTAAATTGGAACAGTTCTTGTCGCAGAGTTTTCATGTGGCAGAACAGTTCACCGGTAACCCCGGCGTCTATGTGAAGCTGGAAGATACCATCAAAGGCTTCGGTGAGGTTGTTGATGGCAAGCATGACGATGTTCCCGAGCAGGCCTTCCGCTATGCCGGGACGATTGAAGATGTGTTGGCCAGAGCCGAGCAACTGAAGGCACGAGCCTAGAGGGAAGGGGCTGAAGGTATGGCACGATCCCTGTTGGTTGAAGTGGTATCGCCGGAAGCGAC
>JAIRWZ010000107.1 GCA_031268615.1 Actinomycetes bacterium
GCGCAGTACCGCGAATTCACCAAACTGCAAAACACCTATCTGGAAGCCCTGCCGCGCCTCATCGGGCCTGACGGACGCATTCACACGTCCTTTAACCAAACGGTCGCCGCGACCGGACGCCTGTCCTCTTCCAACCCGAATTTGCAAAACATCCCCGTGCGCACGGAGCTGGGCCGCCGCATTCGCGAAGCCTTCATTCCCTCGCATTCTGACTGGCGCATTCTTTCGGTGGACTACTCCCAGATAGAGTTGCGCGTTCTGGCGCATTTGTCCGGCGACCCGGGATTGATTGAAGCGTTCAGCTCGGGCGAGGACTTCCATGCCCTGACAGCCGCCCGCGTATTCGGCGTCAGCCCTGCCGAGGTGGACCCCGCCCTGCGCAGCCGTGCCAAAGCCGTCAACTTTGGGATTGTGTATGGGCAAGGGCCCCGTGCGCTGGCGCAGTCCCTGGACCTGTCCTACGCCGAAGGCCGCGCCTTAATCGACAGCTATTACGCCGCATTCCCGCGGGTCAAAGACTATCTGGATGAATTGGTCGCCTTCGCGGAGGCTCACGGTTGGGTCGCCACCTACTTTGGCCGCAAGCGCCACATCCCCGAAATCGCCAGCGCCAACCACGCCCGACGCTCCTTCGGCCAGCGCACGGCGAAAAACCACCCCATGCAGGGGACTGCCGCCGACCTCATCAAGCTGGCGATGATTGCCGTCGCCCGCCGTCTGCAATCGGAAGGTCTCGCCGCGCGCATGCTGCTACAAGTACACGACGAACTGGTCTTTGAGGCGCCACGAAGTGAGTGCGTCCATCTGGCTGAACTGGTTGCCGAGGAAATGTCGCAGGTAATCGCCTTTAAGGTGCCCCTAGAAGTTTCGGTTGCGCAAGGCGCAACGTGGGCTGACGCTAAATAAATTGTATGTCCACAGAAATCAATATCTGGGAATATATTGAACGGCATGCGCTGTTTGACGGGGATACGCCGCTGGTGTTGCTGTGTTCTGGTGGGGGAGACTCGACTGCGCTGTTGCGCCTGTTGCGTCCACGTCTGAACCCTGACCACTGCGTTGTTCTGCACGTTAACCATCTGCTGCGTGGCGCGGACAGTGACGCTGATGAAGCCTTTGTGCGTGAGCTGTGTGCTGAACTGGATTTGCCGTTAGAAATCCGCCGCGTTGACGTTGTACAAGTCGCGGCTGCGCATGGTGGACAAAACCTGGAAGACGCGGGTCGTACGGTGCGCTACGAAGCCGCCCAGGAATTGTTGGATAGCGCCTTTCCTGAACAAGGGGGGCGTATCCGAGGGGCGTATCCCTTCAAGTTTTATCAGCGCCCCTTATGGTTTGTCCAAAAAGATACCCATCGCCACTTAGATGAGAAATCGCACAATACTATTAAGTGGAAACGCAAGATTTTTATGGCGCTGTCAGATTCCAAAAAAACTTTCGAGTCCAAGTCTGCTGAAAATTGACGGTGGAGGGGCATTGCGGTAAATTGAAGGTGGTTAGTTCGGGCTGTATAAAAGATATATTCTACACATGCTTTGATGTTGTCTCAAGGATAGGAAGAATGATAATTTGAGCCAGCTAGTTTGCAAAATGAGGTCATATCCATTAACTCTGCCTTGACTAGCGGTCGGGGTTGGACGGGTTTACCCGACTGCTGATTTTGTGAGCAAATGTGTTGTTTGCTATCTAGTAGCTATTCATTTGGTGTGCTAAAAGACAAAAGGAGAATATCATGAAAAAGACAATCATATTTTTTCTTGTGATGGTTTGCATCAGTTCTTTAGCTTGCGCCGGCATAGCCGAGGCGTTGGGTTCGGGCGCTCAACGAGCTGTCGAACAAATTCCGCGATATATGCAACCTGGAACTGAAATAATTTATAATGCGGATTTAACGTATTCTATTGTTTCTGGTGGAGATTCAATGACTGCGTGCCCAATTTATGAGTACCAGGACCTAGATTCGGGAGTTGGAATTGGCGGAACAGGAGAGGTATCCCCAATTCCTGGTGCGAAAGTAGAATATGATAATGAGGGTTTCATTCAGAACATACTTTATCCCGACCCTACCGGAGTCTTTGGGTATTCGATTGCGCCACGTCAAGCCATTGTTTTTGATAGTCTTGGTTTGTTGGAAGAAGAACCGTCCCAACCTAAGAGTAATGCAGATTACACCAAAATTTTGGGTCCTTGGGGTGCGCACAGCAATACAATCTACAAACTGAAAAGTAACGGTTCTTTTGTGGGGGTTGGGCGTTTTACTTGGTTTACTGACAAGATAGGCGATCACAATAATACGCTTAAGCTTGGAGATTGCGCCGTAAAAATGAGCAGTGCCTACAAAGTTGCGACAGGAAAAGCAATAAAAGGAAAAAATGACTCTAACGGCAAGTCCCATACTTTTCTCAAGGAAGATGTCGGTAGTATGCCCGATGCTGTACTTGATATTTGGGGTTCAAGTGGGTCTTCAAACGGGCTGACAAAATGGCTGGGCGCTGCTGCAAATGCAAATGTAAATAATGCCTCATATACGCATGCAAAGTAACCATAAGTAGTTGCTGCCGAGCTACCTGTGCGTCCAGTGTCACTGGAAGTGTTTAATTGGATACTGTCAATTCTATGACAATGGACGCACAGGATTTGTTGGGTAATAGTAGCACTGAATATGTATGCTATATCCAAAAAGACAACAGGGAAAGATGGGGCAAAAGTCAATTCCGTTTCAGTAGCTCATGTCTTGCTGCTGCTCTTACTCGTAGGCGTTGTGCTTAGCGTGTTTGTTCGCACTGCTGTTATATCAAAGGATATACACGCAGAACACGATTATCTTTCTTTTGCGGTTACTCTTGAATTAGCAGATGAGTCTCTAACTGATATATTTTATATTTTTGATATAGAGACTAACGAGCTAATCAAGATTGCAGAAATCCCTGCGTTTGCTTCATATCAACCAGGATTTGTGGATTATTCTAACCGCAAAATATTTTATGCACATCGTACGAATGTTAAAGAGGGTGATGCGATTTTTGCCCTTGATATCGATTCTTATGAAACAAATCGATTGACGAATCCGTCCTATGCTTTCAATTATTTCTTTCCTCTGCATAATCAAATATTGCTGTCGGTAGGTGGACAGGTCATGCAGGCAGGCTTGCTTGATTTGAGGACGAACCGAATGACATATCTTGACGCTGATGAGGATGATGAGGCCTGTCAATTTATAAGCTATAGTTATAACGGTAATCGAATTATCTATCTTACTTACTCTGATACACAACGCAGAGCAAGTTTCAACGCAGAAGAGGATACATCAAAAGTTGATCCTCCGATTTACCGGCTCTATTCTTTGAGTACGGATTTAAGTAAACGAGAATTTGTACATGAATTCCATGATTTAGAGATTGAGAATATTGCTGAAATTTCGTCTTGCGAATTCATTTTTCTTTCGAGTCGATATGTTTTTGACGATTCCAAAAAACTTGCTATTTTAAACGTGCATAGCGAGGAGACACGAGTGCTTTCCATTCCGGAGTTAGAGGAAATAGATTTTTTTCAGGTTGGGCCAAATGGCACTGACCTATATATAATTGGCAAGAAATTATCAACAAGTGAGGTCGGAATTTTTAGATACTCTCTTTGTGATAAACAACTTCAAAAAGTAATTTCGATCCAACCTGATTTTGAGAATATTAGCAATTTCGTAATTATTCGACCAACTTTTTTGGGGAAGGGATAATGTCATGAAACATAGAATTGCACTTTTTGTAGTGTTGCTGTTCCTGGGAATTATGGTTGGCTGTGCTTTGCCGCAAAGAGGGACGGTGAGCCAGTATCAGGAGACCGAAAAAGATGTTCTGTTCAGTGGGGAAGAACAGGTATTGTTGAGGCAGTATGGCTGGTTTCTGCCCGCTACGGCCACAGAATATCTACCGCAATTCGAGCGATTGAGCCTTAATGGAAATGAGGTTCTTGTTTGGTCGAAAAGTCAGGCTGATGGTAGCGTGATTCATAAATTAGAAGTCGAGTTAAAAGACGACCAGCTTGTTCGCTATCACTACAAAACATATTCCTTCCCTGTCTTCCGGCATGTCCTTTCCGCAAGACAAGCGACAGAATTGGTAGAGGATTTTAGCCAAACTTATGAACTGGGAGAACAGACTCTCGTGTTTGAACACCGGAAAATTGATAATGATTTATACGATGAGGGACTCTGCGAAAGTTGGGTTGCCGACGAGGGAAAACATACCCATGTGATTATGGTGAACCTTACTGGTGGTTATGTTGAGGAGTATTACTGCGAGCGATAAAAGCCTGACTTTTGAGCTTTTTGTAAAAACCAATAGGTATACTTTTAGGTGTATGGAAACTGATGTATGGACATATATTGAACGGCATGCGCTGTTTGACGGGAATACGCCGCTGGTGTTGCTGTGTTCTGGTGGGGGAGACTCGACTGCGCTGTTGCGCCTGTTGCGCTCACGTCTGAACCCTGACCACTGCGTTGTTCTGCACGTTAACCATCTGCTGCGTGGCGCGGACAGTGACGCTGACGAAGCCTTTGTGCGTGAGCTGTGCGCCGAGCTGGGCCTGCCTCTGGAAGTGCGCCGCATTGACGTAGAGCAAGTTGCCGCCAACAACGGCGGACAAAACCTAGAAGACGCGGGTCGCACGGTGCGCTACGAAGCCGCCCAGGAATTGGTGGATAGCGTCTTTCCTGAACAAGAGGGGCGTATTGTGACCGCGCACACCTTGGATGATCGGGTCGAGACCTTCTTTATCCGCGCGATATACGGGGCAGGTATGGACGCACTCGCTTCAATTGCACCTCGGCGAGGTAACATTGTGCGACCACTGCTGTCTGTGACGCGCAGAGAATTGCGGGACTGGTTGCGTGCGGGCGAGTACGGATGGCGCGAAGACGCGAGCAATCAGGATGTGGAGCGCACGCGGGCCTTTGTGCGGGCGCGTATCGTGCCGGCGGCCGAGGAATTGCGGGGCAATTTTCGACGTAATCTGGAGCGTACCATGGATTTGCTGCGGGATGACGGGCAGCTGTTGTCAGATATGGCGCGGCGTTTTGCTTCGGACTTTACGCTGCAGTGCGATCCGGGACGACTGCTGGAAATGGACGCGCGTCTGTTGTCCACGCTGGACCAGGTGATGGCGCGCCGAACGCTGCGTGAGGCGATTATTGCGACGTTTCCGCAGGCTTCGCGCCTGGAGGCCTTTCATATTGAGGCCTTGAGTTGCGCTCTGGGAGAGAAACGCTACACGCGGGACCTGTCCGGTGGACTGCGAGCGACGATAAAATGCGATACACTGGTCGTTACCCGAATTTCGAGTTAATAGAGCTGGTGTAGAATTATAAGGAGAGATGGGCAGGAGAAATTGGCGGCAGGACACCCCGATATTGAACGAGTTTTGGTAACGCAAGAACAACTGGCAGAGCGTATCACCGCGATGGGAGCAGCGATTTCAGCCGATTATCGTGGTCGGGATTTGCTGATTATTGGCGTGCTGAAAGGCGCCGCGTGGTTTGTCGCTGACCTGACCAGAGCGCTGGACATTGATTTCACGGTGGACTTCATGGCTGTGTCGTCGTATGGCAACGCACACAAGTCTTCGGGCGTGGTACGGATTTTGAAAGATTTGGATACCCCCATTGAAGGGCGGCATGTACTGATTGCCGAAGACATTTTGGACACCGGCCTGACCCTGAAATATCTGGCGCGAAATTTCCGGACGCGAGGGGCGGCTTCGGTAGAAATTGCGGCCTGCGTCGTGAAAGAAGACGCGCAGGAAGAACCGATGAGCATTCCGTATGTCGGTTTCGTGATACCGAATGAATTCGTGGTAGGATACGGGCTTGATTATTCTGAACATTATCGGGGATTGCCCTATATCGGGCTCTTGAAACCGGCGATATACGAAGGGAACTAATTGCCTTGCAGCAACGTAACAAAAACATACGAACCATACTCATTTATCTGGCAATTTTGGGCGCTTTGGCATGGGCGGTGGCGGTGCAGGTCAATCGCGGCACGCCGTCTGCGGCACCGACCAAGTTGACGACCGGACAATTCGTCACCGCAGTGAAAGAGAAACGTGTCAAGTCGGTGGAGTATAAGACCGAAGATGGGTCCCTGGCGGGCGAGTTCTGGCAAAAAAAGGCGGATCAGGACGCTGCGGCGGCCGATAAGAAACTAAAGAAATTCACGTCAACGTGGGCGGGCAACGATGCTTTTGCCGAGTTTGCGCAACGCGAATCCTTCGTCAATTACACCATTAACAACAAGGGACAAAGTATCTGGATTACCATTCTGTCCTCGCTGCTGCCGACGGTTCTGTTGATTGGCATGATGATTTTTTTCTTAAACCAGATTCAAGGCGGCAACCGCGGCGTCATGAATTTCGGGCGCGCGCGAGCCAAGCGTAACGACAAAGAGAAACAAAAAATCACCTTTGCGGATGTGGCAGGCGTCGATGAGGCCATCGCCGAGCTGGGCGAAGTCAAGGACTTTCTATCCAATCCTGCGCGTTTTGAAGAACTGGGCGCGCGTATCCCCAAGGGCGTGTTGTTAGTGGGACCTCCCGGAACGGGTAAAACCCTTCTGGCGCGCGCGGTGGCCGGCGAAGCCGATGTGCCCTTCTTTACTATTTCTGGTTCAGATTTTGTGGAGATGTTTGTTGGCGTAGGCGCCTCGCGGGTGCGGGATTTGTTTGAGCAAGCAAAGGCCGAGGCTCCGGCAATAATCTTTATGGATGAAATCGACGCCGTTGGACGCCAGCGCGGTACGGGTCTGGGCGGCGGTCACGATGAACGTGAACAAACTCTGAACGCCTTGCTGGTCGAGATGGACGGCTTTGAAATGCAGGATAACGTCATTTTGATTGCCGCCACCAATCGGCCCGATGTGTTGGATCCGGCGTTGCTGCGCCCAGGTCGTTTCGACCGCCAGATTGTCGTAGACCGACCTGACCTGAAGGGGCGCGAGGCGATTCTGCGCATACATGCGAAAAATAAGCCCATGGCTGACGACGTTGACCTAAGCGTCATTGCGCGTCGCACGCCTGGGTTCACCGGCGCCGACTTGCGCAACTTGTTAAATGAAGCGGCGTTGTTGGCGGCGCGCGCGGGTAAGCAACAAATTGACATGACCGAAGTCGAGGAAGGTATCGACCGCGTCCTCATGGGGCCGGAGCGCAAAAGCCGTCTGATTTCCGATGACGAGAAACGCACCATCGCCTTCCACGAATCGGGGCATGCCATCGTGGGGCATTTCCTGCCGAACTCTGACCCCGTACACAAGGTCACCATCATTCCCCGCGGTGGTTCTTTAGGCTCAACGTGGCAACTGCCGACCGAGGACCGTTTCCTCACGACGAAAAAAGAAATGCTCGATGACATAGCGGTGCTGCTGTCAGGGCGTGCCGCGGAACAACTGACTTCGGGCGACATCACCACCGGCGCGTCCAATGATATCGAGCGCGCGTCCAAAATCGCCAAAGACATGGTGACGCGCTTCGGCATGAGTGACCGTCTGGGCCCGCAGGCTTTCGGCGACCAAAACGAGGCGGTATTTCTGGGACGGGACTTTTCCAACAACATCGACTACGCAGAGGAAACCGCGGCTGTCATCGACCAGGAAATCGCGCGCATTGTCAGTCAGGGCTACGACCGCGCGACCGACATTCTGGAACGTGAAAACGCGCTGCTGCATACGATGGCTGACAAGCTGATTGAGAAAGAGACTCTGGAGGGCGACGAGCTGAAAGCGCTGTTCAATAGCGGCAATGGCACGGAGACCCCCGATAGCGCAGAAGCTCAGGACCGGGCAGAGACCCCCGAAGGTGCAGAAGCTCAGGACCACACAGAGACCCCCGAAGACCCAGAGCATGGACCGAGATAAAATCGCTGACGGGGTTCGTCTGATTCTAGAGGGCATTGGCGAAGACCCCGACCGCGAAGGCCTGCGGCGCACGCCAAATCGCGTCGCCGCGATGTATGAGGAAATCTGTGCGGGACTGAACGAAGACGCCGCCGAACACTTTCAGGTGACTTTCAACGAGGGCCACCAGGAAATGGTGCTGGTGCGCGACATTCCCCTGTACTCGCTGTGCGAACACCACCTGGCGCCCTTTTTCGGTATGGCGCACATTGCCTACATCCCCAACGCTGATGGCCGGATTTGCGGTCTGTCGAAACTGGCGCGCGTCGTCGATGTATTTGCCCGCCGCCCCCAGATACAGGAACGGCTGACCTCACAAATTGCCGAGGCCATCGTCAAACACCTGCGTCCGATGGGCGTCATCGTCGTCATCGAAGCGGAACACCTGTGCATGTCAATGCGCGGGGTGCGCAAACCGGGTACGCTGACCGTAACCAGCGCGGTGCGCGGAGCTTTTGCGACCAATCACAAGACTCGCGCGGAAGCTCTCTCTCTCATTCATACGTGAGTACGTCCATGTCTGGAAGTCATTGCCAAGGCGGGGAGTCCAAAGGTTGGGATACCGGTCAGAACCTGGAGCTGGAGCCAGGGCTGAGGGGTGGGGGTACCGGTCAGAACCCGGGGCCCCGGGTCGCAAAGCTTGCGCTTTGCTCCGCCCCAGGACCTGACCGGCACCCCCAGCCCCCAGCCCCCGAAGTTGCAAAGATGGAGCTTTGCTCCGCCCCGGGACCTGATTGGCACCCCCAGCCTTCAGCTTCTGGGATGCAACATCTGACCGACACCCATACTCCCCAGCCCCCGGTCCCTGGGTCCCAAAATCTGACTTCTATTTTCAGCTCCCAGTCCTCTGGGGTTGTGCGAGTTATGGGTATTGTTAATGTGACGCCCGATTCCTTTTCTGACGGGGGGCACTATGCTACGACAGAGAGGGCCGTGGCCCATGCGCTTGAGATGGTGGACGCGGGAGCTTCGATTATAGATATCGGGGGCGAATCGACACGTCCCGGCGCAGAGCCGGTTAGCGCGGCGGTTGAAACCGCTCGTGTCGTTCCAGTTATTGAAAAACTGCAAGGACAAGAGTTTGTAGGGACACCTTTCGGGCGAAGCCCGATTGGTGTCCGCCTCGCGGCGAGAACCGACGGACAGCAACCTGCCGCTGTGCGCCGAAAAGCTGTTTCTGCAAACCCTGTCACAATTTCTATCGACACCTACCATCCGGAGGTCGCGAAGTCCGCCTACCTTGCCGGTGCGCGCATGCTCAACGACATCAGCGGCTTTCGTGACTCGGCTCTAATTGCGCTGGCAGCGGGCACGGTGGCTGACTGTGTGGTCATGCACATGCGCGACAATCCGCGCCATATGCAGGACGACCCTCACTACGACGATGTGGTGGTCGAGGTCAACGACTGGTTGCTGGAACGAGCGGCTGCCTTGGAAGCGGCTGGTGTGGCGCCTGGGCGTATAGTGCTGGACCCTGGCTTTGGCTTTGGCAAAACCGGTGGGCACAACTTGCAATTGCTGGCGGCAATGCCGAGGCTCTGCACCGATTGGCATGCGCGGGGCTATCAGGTGCTGGTCGGTGTGTCGCGCAAGCGTTTTATCGGGGACCTTTTCGGTATTGAGGAACCTCTGAATCGTGATGAGATGTCGGCGGACATCGCTGCGGCGCTGGCCGCAGCCGGAGCCGATATCGTACGTGTTCACAATGTTGCCGCGACAGTCGCCGCCCTCGCGCGGCAGGACCAGCCACCACGCGACGCCTATATAGCGCTTGGCTCCAATCAGGGAGACGCGTGGGCGCACTTGCAGCGGGCAACAGACTTGCTGCGCACCATACCGCTGACAGGTGTGGACGCACTCGCTACGCCAGTGTTAACGGAACCGGCTTATGATGAGGACCAGCCACCTTTTGCTAACACCGTCGTTCGCGTCTCGACGCAGTTGAGCGCCTGTGCGCTCTTTGCCTTTTTGCAGGCGATTGAGGTGCAGATGGGACGCGTCAAAACGCGCGTCAATGGACCGCGGGTTATCGACGTGGATTTGCTGGATTACGAAGGCCTGGCCTTGCGTTTGCCGGGGCTGACGCTGCCGCATCCGCGCCTTGAGGAACGGGCCTTTGTGGTGGAGCCTTTACGTGAAATCGCGCCCCAGTTGCCGCTGCCGTCGTCAGACTTGTTGCCGTATGGTCGTATTATTCGCCGGTTGGACAGGTTACAATAGGGGTCAGCAATGACCGGAAAGAGAAGGGTGCTGCCTCATGTTTACCGCGCGTTCATTTCACGAGTATAAGAAAGCTGACAAGCGCATTGTCATGTGTACCGCCTATGACGTTTGGCAGGGGCGTCTGGCTGCCGCTGCCGGTATCGACGCCATTTTGGTGGGGGATTCGATGGGCACGACGACTCTGGGCCTGGACTCGACGTTGGGCGTAAGCGTTGACGATATCGCGCGCGCGACGGCTGCGGTTGTGGCGGGGGCGGGATCTGAAGCCTTTGTGGTGGCGGACATGCCGTTTATGAGCTACCAAGTATCTTTCGAGGAAGGCATGCGTAACGCCGGGCGGCTGGTGGCACAGTCGGGGGCGGCGGCCGTCAAAGTCGAGGGCGCTTCGCCCGATACGCTGACTTTGGTTGAAGGTCTGACTGCCGCGGGCATTCCCGTAGTGGGACATTTGGGTCTGACGCCGCAGTCCTGGCGGGCCTTGGGCGGGTATCGGGTGCAGGCCAAAGAGCTTCCCGATATTTTGGATTTGCTGGTCGCCACCCATCTGCTGATGGAAGCGGGTATCTGTGCCCTGGTGCTGGAATGTGTGCCCAGTGAAGTCGCCAGGCAAATCACCGAGATTTTTGATGTGGCGACCATTGGTATCGGAGCCGGGCCATTCTGTGACGGAGAAGTACAGGTACTGCATGACCTGTTGGGGCTTGGCGGTGAGTTCACGCCGCGCCATGCTCAACGCCTGGTCAATTTGGAAGATATTGCGCTGCAGGCGCTGGAAACGTATGTGAGCGGCGTCCGGAAAAACACCTTCCCCGATGAAGCACAGACCGTTCACATTAAACGAGAACTGGTCGAAGAGGCTTCGGCTGCCTTTGTGCAGCATATATTCGAAACTTTTGACGATGATGATGACGACGAGGAGGACGACGACTACGGCGACGGTAATTCGCCACCAACGCCGCCGCCCTTTCTGGGAGGCTTCGGTGCCCATCGCAACTAAGCGCGAGCTTCGTCGTGAGATACGGAAGCGTCGTGAGACGGACGCGGAGGGTGCGCGACAGATACGGGTTGCGTTGGTGCCTACGATGGGGGCGCTGCACGAGGGTCACCTGTCACTGATTAAAGCGGCCGCGGGAAAGCATTCCTGCGTGGTCGTCTCAATTTTCGTCAATCCAACTCAGTTCGGTCAGGCCGCAGACTATGAGCGGTATCCGCGCGATGTGGAAGCTGACGCGCGTGCCGCCGTTGCCGCGGGAGCCGACCTTGTCTTTGCTCCGACAAGCGAAGAGATGTATCCGTTCGCCGCCCCTACCGTCAGCATTGACCCTGGAGCGATTGCGCGACGCTGGGAAGGCGAGCAGCGTCCAGGTCATTTTGGCGGTGTGGCGCTGATAGTTACGAAGCTCCTTGCGCTGGTGCAGCCTGATACCGCGTACTTTGGCGAGAAAGACTGGCAGCAGTATCGCGTCGTAAGTGACCTTGTCGCGGCTTTGGATATTCCGACCGACATCGTCGTCTGCCCCACGGTGCGCGCCGCCGACGGGCTGGCTCTGTCCAGCCGTAATCGTTTTCTGACCGCACAAGAGCGCGCGACGGCTGCTGCCGCCCTGTCACAGCTGCGCTCTGAAGCTGCTGCCGTCGCACGACAGGCGACGGCGCGCGCGGGGGGGATGGGGGTGAGGCTTGACCTTGACGATGACGATAACGATGACGACAGCCTTCGTCCTCGCCGTGTGGAGGCCCGCCTTACCACGTATCTGCGCGACGCTGGTCTGCAACCCGACTATGTCGCCATCGTCAACCCGACAACGCTGGAACCTGCCGTTGACTTTAAGGGCGACACACGTCTGCTGCTCGCGGCGCGCATGGGCAACAGCAGCGTGCGCCTTCTGGATACGCTGGCGCTGACAGCAGGCAATGACGAGGCCGCCGCCGACCCTCGCGTTCCGACTGCCCTCGCTGATGACAACGGAGCTTCGCGATGACCGTCCCCAATCTGGCGGACCTGCCCGCAGTCTTAAAGCCCATCGCTCCGGTCTACCTGTGGGTGGCGCAGAACTTTGTTCCCTGGGGTCTGATACTCCTTTTCTTCTCGTCGGCGATGGAAAACTGGCTGATTATAGGTCTGCTGACGCCAGGAGAAATCCTGATTGTGGCGGGCGCCTTTATCGCCTCCGACATCGGCGTATCCCTCGGCATTGTGCTGGGCGTCAGTGTTGCAGGCTCTACGGCCGGAATATTAGTCGCCTATCTCTTAGGTCGCAAACTGGGCGTGGAGGGTCTGCAAAAGCTGCTTGTCGCCTGGAACGGTTTGCCGCGTCTGCCACGTTTTCTGAAATTGAATCGCCATCTGGTCGATGACCTGGGGGAATACTTCGCCACACACGGGGCGGTAACTTCGTTTACAGCGCGCTTTGCCTACGGAGTCAAAGCCTTTATCCCTCCGGTCGCGGGCGCCGCTGGCATGAATCCTTTCGCGTTTATGGCGACGTCTCTGCTCGGCGGGGCGCTCTATACGACCCTGCTCATTGTGGCGGGCTGGTTCCTGCAACGCAACGTCCGTCTTGCCACCACTATTTTGAAAGGGCTTTCCACGTTTGGCTCGGTGATTTTGGTTGCCTTGGTGATTTTTGCGCTGCTGATACTGCGCCGGATTGCGTTGCGTCGTCAGTCGCGCAAGGGGCGCTTTCAGGCTAAGTCAGCCGGAAAAGACGAGTGAGTACGCCCATTTCTGAAATGGAATTGCCTCCCATTATTCATCTCAACAGCTTGCCTTCTACTAATGACTATGCCAAAACCTTGGTGGCGGGGGGCAAGGCGGTGGTGGTGGTGGCCGATGAGCAGACCGCGGGCAAGGGGCAGTTTGACCGGCGCTGGTCGTCGCCGCCTGGCGGACTGTACTGCTCTTTTCTGCTGTGGCCGGATTGCGACTCGGCTGACTTTACGCGCCTGTCGCTTGCGACCGCCGAAGTCGTCGCTGACCTCACGCGTGATATGGTGGGCGCTGCGCCTGACGTTTACGTCAAAGCTCCCAACGACGTCTATCTGGATGACAAAAAACTTGCCGGCATATTACTGGAAACGCGCGCGGCTGCGTCGTGGGTCATCATTGGCATTGGTATCAACATAAAACGGATTGACGACGCTCCGTCTTTTGCCTATCTGACCGACTACCTTCCCGCCGCGACGCCATCGACTGTTCTGGACGTACTCACATCACGACTTACGTCGCGACTTTGTGGCGCACAAAGGAAGGAGGCTTGAACGCATGGCCGAACGCACGCGCTTTCTGGTCATCGCTGCGCTGATTGCGGCGCTGACAGCTGTCAGCTCTTGGGTTTCCAGCGCCGGCCAGATTCCCTTTACGCTGCAAACCTTTTTTGTGGTGTTGGCGGCCTGCCTGTTGCCACCTGTTTGGGCCAGCGCGTCCATGTTGCTCTATGTCTTGTTAGGATTAGCGGGGCTGCCCGTCTTTGCCGCCGGCGCCGCGGGGCCGGGGATAGTGGTAGGGCCGACCGGTGGCTACCTGGTTGGTTTTATCGTCGCGCCCGCGCTGGCGGGATTGCTGTTGCGCGCGCAAACAAAGTCGGAACGCAGAGACTTGCGAACAGGTCTGGACGTACTCGCTATAATC
>JAIRWZ010000109.1 GCA_031268615.1 Actinomycetes bacterium
AAAATCATGGCAATATCACGACCGCGAATCTTTCCCATGTCTTTCTCGCGCAATTGCATTAAATCGCGCCCCTCAAACAGCACTTCCCCGGCATACACCAGCGCTTTTTCATTGTTTAGGCGCATGATGGAGGTGGCGGTCATAGTTTTGCCACAGCCGGATTCCCCAACAATACCGTGAATCTCACCAGCCTGCACTTTCAAATTGATGTCACGCACCGCATAGACCGGCCCACGAGCGGAGTTCAGGGTGACTTCCAGCCCACGTACCGCAATCAGGTCATCGCCCTTGCGGGATAGGCGCGAAAGAGAGCCTGTTTCCCGGACCGCAGGTGTGGATCTTTCAGCGGACATTGGCAGCGCCTACCAATCTGCGAAACTTGCGTAAAGAGGGCAGCTTGCGCTGGGTCGGGTCCAGATAGGCCTGCACGCCCGAACCAAAGATATTCAGCGTGACCACGGTGATGATAATCATAAAGCCCGGCGCCAAAGCGACCAGCGGAGCCGAGGTGATAACAATGCGACCATCTTCTAACATCGCGCCCCAGTCTGCCGTCGGCGGCTGAACCCCCAGACCCAAAAACGACATAGCTGACAGGTCCAAAATGGCATAGCCAATGTCAAGCATCATCTGCACCACCAAAGTCGAAATGCAGTTCGGCAGAATTTCGACCAGCATGATACGCCAGTCACCATAGCCGATGGAGTGCGCAGCTTCGACATAGACCTTATTCTTTTCAACTAGTACCAGCGACCGGGTCAGACGCGCCAACATGGGCACATACACAATCCCCAACGCCACCACCGCGTTGATAATCCCACGCCCAAACGAGGCGACAAATATGAAGGCCAGCAGCAGAGACGGAAACGACAGGATGACGTCAGAGATTCGCATGAGAATCTGGTCCAACAGGCCCCCGTAATACCCCGATACCAGCCCGTAGGGAATGCCAATGATGGCAGAAATGGCAACAACCCCAAACGCGCTGATAATCGTAATGCGACTGCCCACAATCAGGCGCGACAAGAGGTCGCGGCCATCTTTGTCAGTCCCCAGCAGATGGGTCGATGACGGCTCTTCCAACATGGCGGTGATATCAATGGCGTTCGGGTCATGCGGCGCCAACTGCGTCGCAAACACCGCGGTCACCACAATAACTACCAACACCGTCAGCGAAATGATTGTCGGCACCGTAAAAAAGCTCTTCAGCTTGCGCTTCGTCGAGGTCCTCAAATGAAACAAACTCATGCGACGGTACCTCTCTTCAGACGAATCCGCGGGTCAATCAGCCCGTACACCAAGTCCAGCGCCGTTGATATCGTCATGAACACAAACACCAGCAGCATGGTAACGCCCTGCACCATGGCGTAGTCAGATTTCTGCACCGCGTTAATTAAAATCGATCCCAACCCTGCCAAAGAAAAGACATTTTCAACCAAGACCGACCCCACCAGCAAGGTACCGATTTCAATACCCAGCAGCGTGATGACCGGAATCAAGGCGTTGCGCAGACAATGGCGGATGACGATTTTTGTCCGGGTCAAACCCTTCGCCTTCGCTACCCGATAAAACTGTGAGTGCAGCTGTTCCACCATGCCGGATTTCATAACATTGGCATTCAGCGCAATCATCGAAAAGGCCAGCGCTAACGAAGGCAGAAAGATACGCTGTACGAATTCCCAAAAGGTCTGCGACGTCCCGGTAAACGAAAAAGTCGGCGCATACACCGTAATCATCCAAATCATCAAAATCGAAGTCAGAAACGGCGGAGAGGACACCAGTATCAGCTCGACCAGCGATATCCCCGTATCTAACAGGGAATGTTGTTTCACTGCCATGATAACGCCGGTAGGTATCGCTATCACCACCGATATCAACGTGGACATGATGACAATGCCCGCGGTAACCGGCAGCCGCTCTTTAATCAGAAAACCAACCGGCTGGCGATATTCAAAACTGGTGCCGAAATCACCATGCAGCATACCAGTAATCCATATCCAATATTGTTCGACGGGGGACCGGTCCAGTTTGAAGTCATGGCGAATGGCAGCAATCGTTTCCGGACTGGTCTGTTTACCACCGACAATGACCGCAACCGGGTCAGTCGGCCCCAGGCGTACCATGGTGAAAATAATGACACTCGTGGCAACCAGCACTATGACATATTGCACTACCTTGTTCAGCGTATAGGATCGCATGGCTCAGCTGTCCCCGCCCATATCTGTACCGCGCACCTTAGTCATGCTCCTCGAAAAAGGCTTCAACCAAAGCGTTATAGGCTTCCTTTTGCTCCACATGAACCATGTGCGTCCCGCGCAACAATTCCCAGCGCGCACCGGGAATGCCATCATAGATTTCTTTCACAATCAGCGGAGTCGCCTCATCAGCATGTCCCGAGGTCAACAGCGTGGGAATGCTAATCTCTCCCAGCCGGTCGCTGACATCCCAGCCCTTCAACTTGCCAATTACCATGAACTCATTGTAGCCCTGCATGGTGTAATAGCATTCCCCCGTATTGTCAAGGGAATACGCAACATAGTCCGGGACCGGGTCCATATCCAATACATGACGACGATAAAACTCATCCGCCGCTTCCAGATAATCCGGCCGGTCATAGACCCCGTCGTCCAGCCCCCGTTGTATCGCGTCGCGCTGCTCGGGCGGCATATAGGACAGCAGACGGTTAGCCTCTTCCTCCCACAGCGGGATGGATGCCGGAGACGACGCCACCACCATTGACTTCACACCCTTTGGCTGCGTCAGCGCATATTGCATTGCCAGCATACCGCCCCAGCTCTGCCCCAACAGGTGTACCTCATCCAGCCCCAGAGCCTCGCGCAGAACGCCCAGCTCTTCCACCCACAGCGTCGTGTCCCACAGCTCCGGGTCGCCCCCCGGCGAATTCCCGCAGCCCAACTGGTCGTAATAAATCACTTCCCGGCCATAGCGCCAAGCCAGCTCATCCAGCGATTTCAGATAATTATGCGGGCATCCGGGCCCACCATGCAGCGCCAACAGCGGCGTCTTGCCCGGCTCGCTCTGCCCCACCCGCTGGTACCAGGTCTTAAACCTGCGAAAAGGAACGGTTCCCTCAACAATCTTCAATTCGTCAACGGCCACTGCCTGCTCCTCTCGTCTAAAATTCCTGCGTCTCCATACTTAGCAAGGTATAACCGTACCATACTATGCAGAAAAATTATGCAGAAAAATATACCATACTACTTCTCCACTTTGCCGTGAAGAATCAAACTAGTAACCAATAGTTAACGAAGGAAGTACGCCCAGACCAGTTAGGGCGACGAAGTAGTCGGCGTAGACGGTGGCGGGTTCGGCGTGGTCTTCTCGTCGTCTTTCTTTCCCCCGCCTTTTTTGGGGTCCGGCCCCTTCGATACATCCAGATACACCGTCGAGCCACTATTCCTTTGATTCACCACAGTGCCCTTGGGCTTGTCGGAATACACCTCGCGCACAACAACCTTAAAGTCTCCCAGCTTGCGCTTCGCCGCAGCCAGCTTGCTGCCTTCGGTATTGGGCACTGTTATGCGTGTGCGGGGAATATGAAACTTTGAATTGTTGTATTTAGGAGCAGCGGCAGTCTTGAAAGTTTTATGCTTCGTTTCCTTCAAAGCCTTAACCATGAACTTTTGCCATATCGGGGCGCATACCGTGCCCCCAAAGGCACGCGAACCGTTCAAAATGATGGTCTTCTCCGCTGGCCAGCCCACCCATACCGCGGTAGCCAAAGTCGGGGTATAGCCACAAAACCACACATCGCGATTCTTCTGACTGGTTCCGGTTTTACCTGCTACCTGCCAACCAGAAACCCGCGCCCGCGTTCCTGTGCCACCGCTGACCACACTCTGCAGCACGCGGGTCGTCGCATAGGCGACTTCCTTACTAATAACCCGCTTGCCATCCTCTTTCCACTCGTAAATGGTTTGGTCAGTACGATCCCTGACTTCGGTGATAAAGGTAGGCTCATGATAGACCCCGTTGTTCGCCAAAGTAGCGTAGGCGCTGGCCATTTCCAACACCGTCACATTTTGCGCACCCAACGCAATGGAATCATAGGCTTTCAGCTTCGTCTTAATACCCATGGCCTTGGCGGTTTTCACAATTTTTTTCGCACCGATTTCATGCGCCACACGAGCAAACACTGTGTTAACCGAGCCGGCCGTTGCCGACTGCAGCGACATCAAACCATGTCCCTGTCCTTCGCTATTGTTGACAACCCAAGGCTTGGGCTTTGTCGGGATAGTGGCCGGCGAAGCGCTGTCAACCATATATCCCGGCGACATGCCCTCATCTAACGCAGTCGTCAGCGTGAAGGTCTTGAACGATGACCCGGCCTGACGGTGGGCCTGCGTCGCCATGTTGAATTTATTCTTTTTATAGTTACGCCCCCCCACCAACGCCTTCACAAAGCCGTTTGACGGGTCGATAGATACCAGCGCACCTTCAGGACCCTTTTTGCCGATGGACGTACTCACTGCTTTCTCCGCGTCTTTTTGCATCGAATCGTCCAGCGTCGTGATAACCGTCAATCCCCCGCCAAAGATGGTACCGGTTGAAAATTTTTCTTTTAGCTCTTTGATGACTTGCGCGGCGAAATAGGGTGAGGCGTACATGCCATCGTTGGGACTTTTAGCTTTCTTCAATTTGACGGGAGTTTGCAGAGCTTCATCGTATTCGGCTTGCGTGATGTAGCCGTTGACGCGCATGCGCTCCAGAACTTGGTTACGCCGGTTCAGGGCAATATCGGGGTAGTCGTAAGGTGACGATTTTCCGGGACGCTGGGGCAAACCGGCTAGCATAGCCGCTTCTGCGATGGTCAAATCCTGAGCGTTTTTGGCAAAATACGTCTGCGAGGCGATTTGAATTCCATAGGCGCCTTCCCCAAAATAGACGGTATTCAGATACATTGCCAAAATTTCTTCCTTGCTGTAGCGCTTTTCCAGCTCCAGCGCCAACCATGCCTCCCGTACCTTGCGTTTCAGCGAGATTTCAGTAGCTTCGTCTAGCAAAATCGTCTGGCGAATGTACTGTTGAGTCAGCGTAGAGGCACCCTGCCGATTCCCACCCGCCGTTTTTACCACAGAGCGCAGAATGCCCATCAAGTCCACGCCGGGGTGCTGGTAGAATCGCTCGTCCTCAACGGCAACGATGGCATCCAACACCCAGGGAGACATTTGCTTCAACGGAATGCTTTCGCGGTTTTCCAGATACAGACGCGCCAGCAGTTTGCCATCGGCAGAATAGATTTTAGTCGGTTGTGACGCGTCAAAAGCGCCCGCAGCTTTATAGTCAGGTAAATCCTTGAGCCAACTGGTTACGACTATTGCTCCCACTCCGAACACAACAACCAGCGTGACAACAGCAAATAGCGCTATGACGGCGCCGCTGATTTTCCATTTTGTCGCCTGCGCACGACCTGCGCGCGCACGCATATGACGCATAACTGTTGACATATCGCTCCTTATCGAACCTGTTCTATAATACTATGGAGCTGCGAGAGGGACTAATTCGACATCGTGTTTGTTCCCTTACCGTCATTGTGCATAGGCGCAAACCCGTGGCTTTGCCCGTATCCTCCAGGCTGGACCTGTAAACGACCGTGAAAGGAATGTGTCTGACATCATGGAATTATTGGCACCCGCAGGAGATTTGCGCTGCGCCTGGGCCGCGTTGGGCGCTGGCGCTGACGCACTCTATCTGGGCGTGGGACAGTTCAACGCACGCCGCGGCGCCACCAACATCCGCACGACTGAACTGCGCGAACTGTGCTTGCGCGCGCACCTTTTGGAAACGCGCGTATACCTGACCCTCAATATCGCAATGCTCATGAGTGAGTACGTCCAGACACTGGAACTGGCTGGCGCGGCACAGGCAGCCGGTATCGACGCCGTTATCGTCGCTGATGTGGGACTACTGGCAGAATTGCGCCGCGAAATGCCCGGACTGCGCGTACACGCCTCCACGCAGATGAACTGTCATGCCTCCGACACCTTGCGCGAGCTGGCCTCACTGGGGGTTGCCAGGGTCACCTTGGCTCGTGAGCTGTCCCTGCGCGAGATTGAGACCTTGGCGGCCGTCGGGCACGAGGTGGGTGTCGAGGTGGAGGTGTTTGGCCACGGCGCCTTGTGCGTCTGCTATTCGGGACAGTGTTTGCTGTCTTCGTTGGTGGGACGGCGCAGCGCCAACCGGGGTCTCTGTGCCCAGCCCTGCCGTCTGCCCTATCAGCTGGTGGACCACACAGGAGAGGTACAGGACCGGGAAGGACCCTACCTGCTGTCCACCAAAGATTTGGCAAGTATCGACCATCTGGCGGCGCTGGAAGCAGCTGGGGTGACTTCGCTGAAAATCGAAGGTCGCATGAAATCTGCCGCGTATGTTGCCGCTGTCGTGGAGATATACCGGGCAAAACTTGAGGAGAGCGGCCCGCGTCCCACCCCCAGTCATTCCCGCGCCACCCCTAGTCATTCCCGCGCCACTTCTGGTCATCCCCGCACCATCCCCGGTCATTCCCGCGCAAGCGGGAATCCAGACCTCAGCGATACCTTTAACCGTGCCCTGACCGCGGGCTATTTGACCGGCGAGGACGTCTCTGACCCACACCGTACACGCAACCCCAGCTCTCCGTCTGCACAGAAGGCTCTGGCCGCCCGCGGTGATGAGCTGATTGAGTGGGCATCGACCTTTACTCAAACCTTGGATTTCACCGTACAAGTTGCCGTCAACAAAGCTCTATCCGTCAGCGTGACAGACGCACAAGGTCGGACGGGAAGTTTTGAGGGCAGCGTTGTGGAAGCAGCGCGCACCAAGGCAATCACCGCCGAGGAAGTGCGAGAACACCTTGCCCGATTGGGGGGCACGCCCTATCGTATGGGTAAGGTCGATATCCAACTGGACGACGGGGTCGGTCTGGGATATTCACTGCTGCACACAGCGCGAAAAGAGGCCATCGCCGACTACGAGCGCAGTTTGCGTCATGCCCACACCACCCCCAGTCGTTCCCTTACTACCTCCGGTCATTCCTCTACTACCTCCGGTCATTCCCGCGAAAGCGGGAATCCAAACCATTCAGATAGCGCCAATGAGCGGATTTCTAAGTCGTTCCCCCGCAAGGCAAAGAGGTCAGAACTTCGCCAGTCCCTGTCCCCCACTTTGACGGTCACGGTATCATCATTGGGCGCCGCACGTGCAGCGCTAAACGCCGGAGCCGACGAAGCGCACCTACCGGTCTCTTACCTCCTTGACGCCGAGCCTGAACGCGGGATTGTCCCGGTTATCGACCGCATTGCTCATGACGGGGAATTGGATAGCTACTACGGCGTCGCGGAGCGCTTTGGGCGGGCCGTGACGTCAACGCTCGGGCAGCTGGCCACCTGTGCGCGCCGCGGCATACCCGTGCAGGCACATTGGAGCCTGAATGTCTTCAATGACGCGGCGCTGGACGTACTCGCTTCGAGGTATGCTCCCTATCGAATATGGTTGTCTCCCGAACTGTCAGGCCGCCAGATTGCGGAACTGGCCGGCGTCACGTCAACCCCGCTGGGTATCGGCGTGGGTGGCCAGCAAGAGGTCATGGTTACCGAATTGGACCTCACGCAGGTAGGCGGGTCGGCGGGGCGCTGCGCGGGCGTCTATGCCCTGCGGGACCGAAAAGACTATGCCTTTCCCGTGCGCGTTGACCCCTTGGGTCGCAGCCATCTCTATAACTCGGTGCCACTGGATTTGACCGTTGCGCTGGACGAGATTTTGAACAGTGGCGTCGCCGCGCTGCGTCTGGATATGGAGTGCGCGAGAAATACCGCGATTTCGCGTGAGGTCGCGCGTTGGAAACGCAACATTCTGACGCTCATCGCCGACCGTGCCGAGGATATCGCGCCTGCTCCTGGGGTCGTTACCAAGGGTCACTTTTTTCGCGGCGTCGTCTGAATTGCTGTCTCGGCGCTTTACCAGTAAAACGTGGACGGACAGTTGGACAAGCCAACTGTCCCTACGAGAATTAGCGCTTTACAAGTAAAGCGCTAATTCCTGTTCATCGGTGTTGAAGGCTTCTTTGGTCTGCTCCAGTTGGTGGGCGACCGCTTTGGGTGAAGTACCGCCGGGAGTCGAGTGGTTTTCGACGATTTTTTCTACCAGTATGGCACGTTCAGCGTCACGGCCAAATCCTGCAAAATAGCCTTGCAGCTCGTCTACGGTTAAATCCTGCAATTTGATACCGTGACGCTCGCAGGACAGCACAATGCCGCCCACGATTTCATGCGCGCGACGAAAGGGCAGACCGCATTTGACGACCAGATAGTCAGCCAGGTCAGTGGCTGCCATGAAGCCCCCGGCTGCCGCGGCGTACATGGTGTCGGTATGAAAGGTTGCGGTTGCCAACATGCCGGTCATGACGCGCAGGCTGGCTTCAACGGTGTCCAATGCGTCCTGCACCGGCTCCTTATCTTCTTGCAAGTCCTTGTTGTAGGCCAGCGGCAGACCTTTCAGCGTAATGAGCAGAGCATTCAGGTCGCCGATAACCCGCCCGGTTTTCGCACGGACCAGTTCAGCGAAGTCGGGGTTCTTTTTCTGCGGCATGATGGACGAGCCAGTTGAATACCGGTCCGACAGGGTCAGAAATCCGAATTCTTCCGTTGACCACAGTATGACTTCTTCTGCCAGCCGCGACAGGTGAACCTGACAAACTGCCGCCGCATACAGCGCGTCCAGGAAAAAATCCCGGTCACTAACGCTGTCTAAAGCGTTGATGGTCAGACCGGAAAAGCCCAACTCGTCCGCCGTCAATTTACGGTTCAAGGGATAGCCCGTGCCAGCCAGGGCTGCTGCGCCTAAGGGCGACAGGTCAGCGGCCTCGTGAGCAGCCAGGAGACGGCGAAAGTCACGCGCAAACATCTGCGAGAAGGATAACAGATAGTGCGCCAGAGATATCGGCTGCGCCTTTTGCAAGTGAGTGTAGCCCGGCAGAATGGTCTTTTTATGTGCCTCGGCCAGTTCCAGCAAAGTTCGGCGCAGCGTATTCAGAGCGCTGGCAAGCTGGCGCATACGTCGTTTCAGGTACAGACGCGCGTCGGTAACAACCTGATCGTTGCGGCTGCGTCCGGTGTGAATACGGGCTCCGGCTTCCCCAACCCGATTGGTCAAGGCTCGCTCGATGGCCATATGCACGTCTTCGTCCGCCATATCCCAGACGAAATCTCCAGCGGCAATTTCAGACTCGATTTCCTTGAGTCCACGGAGGACATCCTGCAATTCTTCCCAGGTCAGCACGCCTTGCTTCGCCAGCATTTGAGCGTGAGCCTTTGAACCGGCGATGTCTTCACGCCACAGTCGTTTATCAACCGGCAGCGAGGCGCCAAACGCCAGCAATTCGTCGGAAGGAATTTCCGAGAAGCGTCCTGACCAGGCGGGTTTGCGAGGATTTATTTCTGCCACTGAGACTCGCTCCAGACTTTTATGGGCAGACCGTAAAGCTCCATGAAACCCTGGGCCGCCTGGTGATTGAATTGGTCGCTTGCGTCATAGGTCGCCAAACCGTGGTCATAGAGTGAATAAGGGCTGGTCCGCCCCACCGCCACCACCGAACCCCGATACAACTTCAAGCGTACCTCGCCGGTCACGTAGGCCTGCGACGCGGCAATAAAAGCATCCAGGGCCTGCTTTAAGGGACTGAACCACATACCAAAATAGACCAGCTCTGACCACTTGTGTTCCAGATTCAGTTTCAGGTGTGCCAGTTCACGTTCCAGACACAGCTCCTCCAGCGATATATGCGCGGCAATCAGCGCCGTCATACCTGGAGTCTCATAAATCTCGCGCGATTTAACCCCAATCAAACGGTTCTCCACCATGTCAAGACGACCGACGCCGTGGGGACCGGCCAATTCGTTCATTTTCACCACGAGGTCATACAAAGGCAGCGCTTCTCCATTGACGGATACCGGCACGCCTGCTTCAAAGCCAATCGTTACATATTCCGGATTGGGCGCGTCAGCGCGCGTCGGGTCTTGCGTAATCGTATAGATGTCTTCGCCCGGTTCGTTATTGGGGTCTTCCAGCCGTCCACACTCAATGGCACGTCCCACCACATTATCATCCACTGAATAGGGCGAGGCCTTCGTGGTCGGCACGGCAATCCCGTGAGCCGTGGCATAATCCATTTCTGCCTCACGACTGGTCAGTTCCCATTCGCGCACGGGACCCAATACCGTAATCGACGGGTCCAGAGCGGCAATAGAGGTCTCAAAACGCACTTGATCATTGCCTTTGCCCGTGCAACCATGAGCGATATAGCTAGCGCCACGCTGCCGGGCCAGTTCAACCAGCCGCTTCGAAATGAGCGGACGGGACAGCGCGCTTAACAGGGGGTATTTGTTTTCGTAGCGACCGTTGGCGGCGATGGCCGGGGCCAAATAGTCCGACGCGAACTCGTCGTGAACATCCAGTACAATGGACGCACTCGCTCCGATTTTTAATGCCTTATCGCGAATGTCGTCCAAACTTTCGTCATGGTCCTGACCTAAATCTATGGCACAGGCAATGACCTCCAGATTATAATTTTCAGCAATCCATTGTATGCACACCGAGGTATCCAGGCCTCCGGAGTAGGCCAGAATGCAAATCCCTTTCGTATCGGTGACTGACATCGTTTCACGCACCTTTCGTTTCATGCGATTTCGCAAAAAGCTATCGCGGGACATACACAACGGGGACTGCGACGCAGGTCCGGCCGCAGCAAAGAGAGGTGAGCCCGATTGCGATGACGCGGGCGCGAAGCGTGAGACATTCGGTACGAACGTGCCAGCGGCGACGGCGGCGTCAGCGGGACTCGCGTGTTCGTCGTCGCGTGGTAAATTCTGTCGTCGTATGAAGCGTAGATACGAACATAGGCACAGTAGTGTAGCCTACATTACGCGACGGCGCAAATTCGCGTACCTTTCCGGGAGAGGATGGGAGATGAGCGCTACTCTGGTTTGGGCTTGCGGCGCGCCCAGCAGATAAGGCTCACGCCACCGACCACCATGGGCAGCGACAACAGCATACCCATCGTCAACCAGTTTCCTCCGATGAAGCCCAGTTGCACATCCGGTTGACGAAAAAATTCGGAAAAAATCCGAAAAGCGCCATACAGCAGACTCAACCAACCAAACAGTTCACCGCGCGGACGCGGGGGAAGTTTGCGCGCCAGCGCTATCATAACGACGAGCAGTAGCGCACCTTCCAGCAGGGCTTCGTAGAGCTGGGACGGATGGCGACGTGCGGGCCCCGCGGCTTCGAACACAATGGCCCAGGGAAGGTCGGACACCCTGCCCCACAACTCTCCGTTTATAAAATTTGCCAGCCGGCCCAACCCAAAGCCTATGGGTGCGCCAATGCTGCCTAAATCAGCCAGCGTCAGCAGGGGCAGCTTGATAAGGCGCGAAGCAACCGCGCCACCGGCAACAATGCCGAGAAAGCCGCCATGAAACGACATGCCGGAAATGCCACCGTGCCAAAACGCGATGATTTCAAGAGGATTGCGCAGGTAATAGCCTGGCTCATAGAACAGGCAGTAACCCAGCCGTCCGCCCAGAAAGACACCCAGAACGACGCAGAACATAATAGTCGTCTGGTCGTCAGAGCTGACGGGCAGATTCCAACGACGGACAAAGTAGCGCAGCAAAAGCCAGGCCCCAACGAAACCCGCCAAATACGCCAGACCGTACCAGCGGATAGCCAGCGACCCGATACGAAGAGCAACGGGGTCAACGTGCTGGAACGCGGTCAGGAAGTCAGCCATGGAAAAGTGGACGACAAGGCCCGGTAGCGAGACGTGCGGGCAACAGGTATCTGCAAATCAGAATTGAACCTGCGGGGCTTCGGTCTGCGCCTCGTCGATTTCAAACCCCGGTCGCGCCACAAACCCGAACATTCCCGCCACCAGATTACCCGGAAAGACCTGCAGGGCCGTGTTGTAGGTCATGACAATGTCATTGTAGAACTGACGCGAGAAGCTAATTTTGTTTTCGGTCTCTGTCAGTTCATTTTGCAGCGAGAGAAAGTTCTGATTTGCCTTGAGGTCAGGATAGGCTTCGGCCACCGCGAAGAGCTGGCGAAGCGCTCCGGTCAGCATATTTTCAGCCGCGGCCTGAGCTTCAACGCCACCAGAGACGGCCACTGACGCGGCGTTGCGCGCAGAAATAACGCCTTCCAAAGTTTTGGATTCATGCTCGGCATAGCCTTTTACGGTGGCAACCAGATTGGGAATCAAGTCCCAGCGTCGTTTCAACTGGACGCTGACCTGATCCCAGGCATTAGCGACCCGGTTACGCAGGGTTACGAAACGGTTGTAGGTCACGACCAGCCAGAGACCGATGATGACAATGAGTACCAGAACAACTAACAGTAGGGGAAGCAGCATTAGTACAGATCCTC
>JAIRWZ010000110.1 GCA_031268615.1 Actinomycetes bacterium
CGCCAGCCATAACAGAATTTCCATCGGCTCCACCTCCCTTCAACTCGAAGAATAGTGAAATTTTCATTTCACCTCCTCTCTCGTATCCGTGAGGCAAACGTCGCCTGACATCACAGGCGCTTATCACCCTATCAGGGCGGTCTGACATCGTGCAATACTTTTGTCACATGTGGCAACAAATTTTTGAGTGAGTACGCCCATACCTGAAATCGTTGTGGTGAAGAGCGGACGCCAATCGAGCCTCACGGCTCAAAGGCGTCCCTGCAAAGTCGTTGCCAGGTGGGAAGGACAGCAATACGCGCGCGCAAGCGGACGGATTGCTGTCCGCCCGATTGCAGGCGGCATTATCTGGTTTGGTTGACGTGGGTGATATGATATTTCCGTAGTGCGGGACGAAATGAAAGGGAAGACATGAATATCATAGTGTTGGGCGCGCCGGGAGCCGGGAAGGGGACCCAGGCCGCGCGGATTGTGGAGGCCTTTGGTATACCGCATATCTCAACCGGAGATTTGTTGCGAGCAGCCGTACAAGCGGGTACGGAACTGGGCAAGGCGGCTGCCAGCTATATGGACGACGGTCAGCTGGTCCCTGATGATTTGGTGATTGGTTTGGTGCGGGAACGGTTAAGCCAGTCGGATACAGAGACCGGTTTTATTCTGGACGGTTTTCCCCGCAACACCGCGCAGGCGGTCGCGTTAGACACACAGTTGGCTTTACTGGACAAGGATATTGACCATGTGCTGGCCATTGAGGTTGACCCCGACCTTATTGTGGCGCGAATTTCCTCGCGGCGCAGCTGTCCGGCCTGTGGGCGCATTACCACGGCAGCCGAAGGTGCGGTGTGCGCGCTCTGCGGCGCCACGCTGGTCCAGCGTGTCGATGACCGCGAAGAAACGGTGCGTACGCGTCTTGCTGTCTATGCGGAACAGACCGAACCGCTGCTGGACTATTACACCCGGTGCGGCGTATTGAGCGTGATTGACGGTGACCGTTCGGTAGACGAGGTATGGGCGGATGTGCGCGCCGCGTTAGACGATGGCGGCAAAAGCTGACCCTTTTTTACGCTGGCAGGTTGGGCGCCTGCTCTGGTATCGTCGCTGATTTCAGGAATGGACGTACTCACTTTTTATGGCTACAGCAAAGATTACGATAAAGACGGCGGCGGACATCGAGGCCATGCGCGAGGCGGGGCGTATTAGCGCTCGTGCGTTGAAGGCGGCCTGCGACGCGGCAGAAGCTGGCGTGTCTACGAAAGAGATTGACCAAATTGCCGAGGATTTGATTCGCGGCTATGGGGCGAGCCCTGCTTTTCTGGGCTATGGCGGCTTTCGGGGAAGCGTGTGCGCCAGTATAAACGCCGAGGTTGTGCATGGGGTTCCCTCAAAAAGCGTGAAGCTGTATCGCGGCGACTTGCTGTCCATCGACACGGGCGCGATTTACAAGAACTGGGTGGGGGATAATGCCAATACGGTGGTCGTCGGCGGCGACGAGGCGACTGACGACGAGGGTCGGCGCTTGATTGCGGTGACGCGCGAAGCGCTGTATGCGGGCATTGAGCAGTGTGTGCCGGGAAACCGGCTGGGGGATGTATGCGCGGCCGTCGGTGCGGTAGGGCAGGCGGCGGGTTTGGGGATACTGCGCGATTATGTCGGGCATGGTATCGGACACCAAATGCACGAGGATCCTGATATCCCGAACTTTGGGAGGCCTGGCACGGGGCCGCGTCTGGAAGTCGGCATGGTGTTTGCCATTGAGCCTATGCTCACGCTGGGTGGGGAGCGTGTCATGCGTCGTCGTGACGGGTGGACGGTGGTGACAGCCGATGGCTCGCGTGCGGCGCATATCGAACACACGGTGGCTATTACCGCCGACGGACCCGACATCCTGACATTGCCCTGACGCTGCCCTGACGCTGCCCTGAGGATTGGCAGGTGGCAGGGGTAGCGGTTGGAGCGGTTGCAGTACGTATGCGTCTGTCGTAAAGTGGGCAAGCCGCAGACAGGTATGGGCCCCGGGTCAAGTCTGGGGCAGGCTGGACCTCGTCCACTCACTCCTGCCCGTCTTTTGTTACAATGGTGCGTGCTGTGTGGGTGATTTGGGCGGACAAAGGGATGGTACGTGAATACAGCAAAGTTTGCGGAGGCACAGGCAGCCTATAAGGCGGGTGATTACCGTCGG
This sequence comes from Actinomycetes bacterium, assembly GCA_031268615.1. Lineage (GTDB taxonomy): Bacteria > Actinomycetota > Coriobacteriia > WRKU01 > WQUG01 > JAIRWZ01. The sequence continues at coordinate 2,180 of JAIRWZ010000110.1, forward strand.
GCGGCCAGGGGATTTTTAGAAGCGATAGAAAAGGGAACGCCGGTGGGGAATGGACCGGCGTATCACATGGCTGGCAATTCTTTCATGCGCTTGAAGCGCTATTCGGACGCGGCGGTGGTGTTTGAACATGCGCTGCGCGACGATACCTATCAGCGTCGGGCGGCTGTGGAAGCTAATCTGGCGAATTCCTATGTGAAAACTGGCGACTACGGGGCAGCTGTGGCGCATTACGAAGCGGCGCTGGCAGCGCTGGAAGGCGAGGACGCGGATAACGCTGGCAAAAACGCCTGGAAGTATTATCAGGGAATGGGTTTGGCCTTCATGCGCCGGGAAGAATACAAACAAGCGGCGCTGGCGTACAAGCACGCGGCGTTGGGTGAACACAACCCCGCACCGGGAAAGGCTCTGACGAATCTGGGTATGGCGATGATGGCTGACGGGCAACCGGAAGCTGCCATTGAAGCGTATCGGGCGGCGCTGGTCTCTGCCGGTGCGGTTGATCGCGGACGGGCGCTACTGAATCTGGGCGTGGCCTATCATACTCGCGGCAAGTATCGCGAGGCTATCCGCGCTATTGAAGAAGCGCAGATGTTGCACGGGCACAGCTTGGGTGTGCTGGGCGAGCGCACACTGGCCGACGCGCGGGCGCGGCTGGATATCGAAAAACAAGTTGCGGCCAGTGACGCCGAGCTGGAAAACATTGGCGTTGCTGGGGAGGACGAGGTTGCCGGTGGTGGAGACGGTGTCGTCGTCGCCGCTGTCAACAACGGCGCTGTCAACGATACAGTGGTCGGTGTGGCAGGCGATGAGGTCGTCGCCTTGGATGTCGAGGACGAAGCAGCGCGCGTTGCTTCCATGAACGGACAGGAAACGGGACAGATTGTCACCGGCGCGGCAGTCGATGAATTTTTCGAACGCGATGAGCGTGAAATCGCGCGAACGGCACGGCGCGAAGCACACCAGACACATCCCTTTGCCTGGATGAAACCGGTCGGCATCATCTTGATTATAGTGGCAGTGTTAGCTGGCGGCGCGTATGCACTGTATGCAACCGGGCAGGGAATCCCCTCGCCAAAAACCACGGTAACCGACTTGCTGGAGGCGTATAACGCGGGGCGCGACATTGCGCCGATGTGGTTGGCCGACGCGCCGGACATCACGCGACAGATGGTAGCGATTCCCGCGTCGAATGACTTTACTATTGTCAGCGTGACTACCGGGGCGAACGTGTCGAGTGCAGAGATACACATTACGACTGAGGAAGGCGCGAAATTACTGTTCGAGTTCCATCTGGCGCGTGAGGGGATAGGCTGGAAGGTTCGGTCGGTCGAATCACAAGTACAA
>JAIRWZ010000019.1 GCA_031268615.1 Actinomycetes bacterium
CGCAACACCTGGCAGCGCGAGCGAATCGTCGGGACCACGCCCTCGACGCTGGTCGCCAGCAACACAAAGGTCACGTCACGCGGCGGCTCTTCCAGCGTTTTCAAAAAAGCCGCAGCCGCGCTGCCCACCAGCGCTTCCGCCGCGCGCAGTACATACACCTTGTGAGATGCCTCCTGCGGAGCCAGATTAGCCTGCCAGGTCAGCTCGCGAATCTGCCCGACCAACCAGGCCTGCTTGCCTTCCGGCTCTAACACCTGAAAATCCGGATGCGTGTTGCGCTTCAGGCGCCCGCAAACCGCGCAATCCCCGCAGCCCCCCTCCGCACACATCAGCGTGGCCGCCACAGCGCGCGCCGCGTGAATCTTTCCCAACCCCGCCGGCCCAACAAACAGGTAAGCATGCGCCAACGAATCCGCCGCCAGCGACGTCCGCAGGCTGGCCAGCGCCTCATCCTGACCGGTCACTTTGTCCCAAAAATAGTTCGCGCAATCCGCCATCTACGCAGTCCCCGTCGTTGTTTTCTGAGGAATGTCCAGTAACGGAGTGAGTACGTCCATCACTGCCCGAGCAACGTCACCACGCGTCTGACCAGCGTCGATGACCTGTATACGCTGAGGTTCCGCCGCAGCCAATGCCAGAAATCCCGCGCGCACGCGTTCATGAAACGCGCTCTCTTCCTGTTCCAGACGGTCGGGAGCTGCGGTAGCCTGTGCGCGACGCAAGCCTTCGGCAACCGGCAAATCCAGCACTATGGTCACATCCGGTACCAAGCCACCGGTAGCCACAGCATTCAGCGCCTGTACCTCGGATAGTGCGAGCCCGCGACCATAGCCCTGATACGCCGTCGTCGAATCGCAGTAGCGGTCGCACAGTACCACCCCGCCTGCTTGCAGAGCAGGGCGAACGCATTCGGCAGTCAACTGGGCACGCGCCGCTTCGTACAACAACAGTTCGGCGCGAGCAGACAGACCGGCATGGGCAGGGTCCAGCAAAATCGCGCGAATCGCCTCGCTGACCGTCGATGAACCCGGTTCGCGCAGGGTGGTGACCTCAAAGCCAGCCGCGCGCAGACGGGTAGCCAACAGCGCAATTTGCGTTGACTTGCCGACCCCTTCGCCGCCTTCAAAGGTGATAAACATCATGCCCCTCGCTGTCAATGGCCACAAAAGCGGGAAAATCGTGCAGTTCCATCCGCATGAGCGCTTCGGTCCCCAGCTCCGGCCAGCGCAGAATCTGTACAGAGACGACGTGCTGTGCCAGCAACGCTGCAGCACCCCCCACCGCGGCAAGGTAGACAGCGCCGTGCTGACGCGCGGCTTGGCGAAAGTCCTCGCTCCGTTTTCCCTTACCCAACGAGGCCAAGACACCGTAGTCCATCAGTTCGATAGCAGCTGTATCCATGCGCGAGGCCGTCGTGGGGCCAACGGAGCCCACTGCTTGCCCGGCGCGCGCTGGCGTCGGCCCGGCATAGAACAGCAGCTGCCCCCGCACTAAGTCGCCCAGACTGGAATGGACGCACTCACTTCGCAGGGTTGTCAGTAGGTGGGCATGCGTGGCGTCGCGAGCCGTCAGCGCCGGACCGAAGAGCCGCAGCTCATCGCCCGCGCGCAGATCACGCAGCGCTGCCGTATCAGGTGGCAGAGTCAGGCGTCGCAGCTTCGACACCTCCCTCTGGGGCAGCAGCAACGCTTCCCGTTGCGACAGCGCTTGCGACAACGCTTGCGCCGTCACCAGCGCCGTCACCCGTATCAGCGCCCGCGCTCCCGCCTGTGCCGTCGCCCACGTCCACGCTTCCGCCCTCGCCCTCGCCCACACCACCGTTCCTGTCGTCGCCCACGCTTCCGCCCTCGTCCACGCCACCGTTCCTGTCGCCGCCCACGCCATCAGAATCCCGCATGTTGCGAAAGCAGTACACAGCAGCGCCGGCCACGATACAGCCCGCCAAAATCAGGGTGATGCGCGGGCCGGTCAAGGGCGAACCCAGGATGGTGGTGATACCCAGACGCGCGGCAATCCGCAACACGATAGCGCCGATAAAATCGCTGACGGGCGCGGTTACAATCATGGATATCAGCAAGGAAATCCGGATGACCGATTCCAGCGCCGTGAACACGCGTCCGCGCAGATCATTGGCCACATTCTGGACGATGTAGTTATTGCCCGTTACCGACAACATCGAGATACAAAAGCCGCCAGCCACTGCCATCAGGCAGGCCAGGAAATAGCTGCGGTTCAGCGCGAACAAAAACATGCCGACCGCAAAGCTCGCGATGGTGCGCGGGAACAGCGTCCCCGAACTGTAACGTTTTTCCAGCTTGGGAACCAAAATGGCGCCGATTGCCATGCCAATGCCCATCCAGGTCAGAATGAAAATCTGGCGCGAGGCGGAAAAATTGTCCAGCCAGGCAATCTGGTTCGCGAAGGGAATGATACCTTCCAGAGTTGCTATGTGGTTCAAGCCAACGGGCACGATGGCCCCGCCGCCGATAATCGCGATACCGGCAGAAATCAGCAGTCCGCGCAAATCGGCGTGTTGCCCCAGGAAACGAAACGAATCGACGGCGTCTCTGCCAATGCTGCGTAAGTCCAGCGCTCCGTCGGCGCGAGGCAGACCCTTTTCAGCCGATTTGTGCATGGCAAATATCATCAACGCCGACAGAATAAAGGTGAAGCTATCGACAAAATATCCGGCCCGCGACCCCAGCAAAACCGGCGACAGACTGTCGATGAACTGGGAAAAGGCGCCCAGATTCAGCGCAATCAGAAAGCGAATCACCGCGTCAAAGGCGCGCATAATGCCGCCCGACGTCGCCAGGCCAATAATCATCGCGACGTATTGCGTCGTATACATAAAGCCGTTGGCAATACGCACATCGCGGTCCTCGACGATGTTGGGTATCAG
>JAIRWZ010000072.1 GCA_031268615.1 Actinomycetes bacterium
GAGTGAGTGCGTCCAGACCCGCTGACTTTCCCGACACTGCGGGACTTTCAGGTGTTGCAGACCTTGCAGACATGGACGCTCTCACCCAACCCTTTCTTCTCTGTAGGCGCCGCGAATCAAGCCTTCAGGCTTCAATACCAAAAATAGTATGACGATGACGAACATGAATGCATCGCGAAACGACAGCATCGACGAGGGCAAAGTCAGCGACAAGATGTTGGCAATCGCCGCGTAGACAAAGCCGCCGACTACGCTGCCTGGCAGCGAATGCATGCCACCAATCACGACCGCAATGAACCCGACTAACAGCGGAGCCGCGCCCATCATGGGCTCGACCGCGCCGGACCGCGCGCCCCAAAAAATCGCGACCACTCCGGCCAGGCCGCCACTGATAATGAAGGCGACGCTGATGACCAAATTGGCCGGTACCCCCATCAGTCGCGCGGTGATAAAGTTTTCGGACGCGGCGCGCATGGCGATACCCAGCACTGTTTTACGCATCAGGAGGGTAAAACAGACCAGCAACAGCGCTGTCGTCACAATCATGATGATGTTGCGCAGCGGAATGACCATGCCAGCGACCGACATATTAGCGCGGAAAAAAGCCGGAAATGGGATGGCCTTGGAACGTGGCGACACCGCCAACTGAAATCCGTACTGCAAAATCATGCTAACCGCAAAAGACGACACCAACAGGGCATCCAGACTGCGCCCGCGAAACGGGCGGAAGGCAATGATTTCGGACAAAAATCCAATCACCACACCCGCCAAAATCGCGACGACAGAGACTATCGGCCAGGGGATTGTCGTGAATACCCCCAGCAGGTACAGAACGTAACATGGCACCATGATGAACTCGCCATAGGCAAAGTTGACCAGCTGCATGATGCCGTAGACAAACACCAGCCCCAGTGATATTAAGGCATACAAACTGCCCAACGACAGTGTGTTGATGATGAACTCGGCAACGACATTCAAGTTCACGCGACAACCCCTCCCCCCAGATATACCCGTTGCAAGTCCTCCCGCGCCATGTCGCGCGGATTGCCAGCAAACTGCACCGTACCGGTGGACAGCAAATAGGCGCGGTCGGCCAAAGCCAGCGCGCGTTCCGCATTTTGTTCCACCAGCAAAATCGTAATGCCGCGATGTTTGAGATTTTCGATCAAGTTGAAGATGCTATCGACCATGTTCGGGGACAGGCCCAGCGAGGGTTCGTCTAACATCAACAAAGTCGGGTGCGAAACCAATCCACGCGCAATGGCCAGCATTTGCTGCTCGCCGCCGGACAGCAATCCGCCGGCTTGATGATAGCGCTCCTTCAAAATGGGGAACAGCTGGAACATATCCTCCTGGTCAGCCGCGAACTGGGCTGCCTTGTATTTCCCAAAAGCTCCCAGACGCATATTTTCAGCCACCGTCAAGGTCGGAAATATCTCGCGTCCCTCCGGCACCAATGCTACACCCAGCTTATGCACCGCCTCTGGCGTTTTGCCAGCAATCGGCGTACCTGCCAACGTAATGTTACCTTCCTGCGGTTTCAATATGCCGGCGATGGCCTTGAGCGTCGTAGATTTACCAGCGCCGTTAACGCCGCAGATACTGACCAGCTCGCCCTCGCCAACGGTCAGCGACACGCCTTCCAGCGCACGCACGGCGCCATACGAAACATGTAAATTATCGACGTTCAGGATTTCGCGCGGCACGGTTTCCGCCGCGCCTGTGTGTTCACTCATGCGACCGCACTCCCCAGATAGGCTTCGACGACCTGCGGGTCATTGCGTACTGCTTCGGGCGTACCCTCAGCAATGGTCCGCCCATAATTCAATACATGCAAGCGGTCGCACAGATTCATCATCAGTCTCATGTCGTGGTCAACAATAAGAATTCCGATGGCTTTCGACATGGGCAACGGTCGCAGGAATGAAAGCAGTACGTCAGTTTCTTCTTCATTCAGACCAGCGGCCGGCTCATCCAGCAACAAAAACTTTGGACGTGTCGCCAGGGCTCGCGCAATTTCCAATCGGCGTTGGTCTCCAAAGGTCAAACTGCTGGCCGCGCGACTGGCACAATCTCCCAGACCTACCTCATCCAGCAGTTCAGCCGCGCGACGCGCAGCACGACGACGCGAGGTGCCCACCCCCACCGCTCCTGACTCAACATTTTCAATGCAGCTGAGGTTCTTGAACAAACGAATCGTCTGAAAGGTACGCGCCAGCCCGGCGCGCGCCACTTTGTGTGGCGCGAATGTCGTCACCTCTGTCCCGTCAATCACAACGCTGCCATCACTTTTCTCCAGCAAGCCGGTCATGACGTTTATCAGCGTTGTCTTGCCCGATCCATTCGGGCCAATCAGCCCCAGGATTTCGCCTACGCTCAAATCCAGACTGACATCATCGACTGCCTTCAGCCCGGCAAAGGACTTGCTCAAATGCCGCACTTCCAGCCTTGCAGTTTCTCTCATAAGCAATACTTTCCCCCGACTTCACGGAGATGACCATTACTCGGCCATCTCAACGGGTCACAATCCGTTCCACCCCTTGTTGAGGTGAGTGCGCCCATAATGGACGCACTCACTTCGTAAATTCAGTCTACCAAAACCAGCGCTTTCTGGTTTCGGCAGTTTTTCCGGAATCTTCCATCCCAAAAATGAGGTCTTGCCATCGGTGACCTGCACCAGGGCGGCGGCCTTGTTCGGCTCATGACCCGTCGCGGCATCCGACCAATCCAGCTGCCCAGTCAAGCACTGGAAGGCGTTTTCTTCCATGTATTTCGCCATCGCGGCGCCATCCACGCCACCAGTTTCAGTCATGGCTTCCGCCAGCACTTTGACGACGTCGTAGCCGGCCATCGACCAGGGAGCGTTCAGTTCTTCGTTGAATTTTGCCTTGTAGGCATCAGCGTATTCCGTAAACCCGGGTACGGCGTCAGCCGACAGATAGCTGTGCGTGTCATAGACAATGTCGTTGCCAAAGTCAGCGCCCAAAAGCTCCACCAGCGCCGGGTCGTCATAGGCGTCGCCACCGTAAATCGGCACATTGATGCCGGCCGTGCGGAACTCTTTCAGCACGGTGCCCAGGTCGGGCATGTAGGACGACACGTAAATAAAGTCGGGTTTTTTATCAAAGGACTTGTAGTGCGCCAGCAAGGCCGCAGTATCCAGCTTGCCCTGACTGAAGGTATCCTCCAGCAAGACCTTGCCGCCCTGGTCGGTGAAACTGTCCATAAAATACTTTGAGAGGCTCTTTGTGTAGTCAATGAAATCGTCAGTCACCACATAGACGGTTTTGAAGCCGTCCTCTTTGTAGGCCTTTTCGGCCACGACGGCGCCCATCGTGGTATTCCACATCGACAGCGTAAACTGCTTGTCGCCCAGCATGGCCGACCCAAACAGCGGCGACGACGCGCAGGGAGAGACGCCCACCTTGCCGGCAGCCTGTGCCGCGCGTGCAGCCGGTCCGCCAAAGTCATAGTCCGACGCGGTAATAATCGCAGCCGCCCCTTCGTCCAGCAGTTGTTGCGCTACCTCGCCAGCCACGGCTGGATCGCTTTTGCCGTCCATGTTGCGAAACTCTAGCTGTTTGCCGTTAACGCCGCCGGCAGCATTAATCTCTTCCACCGCAATTTGCGCGCCTTCCACCGCCGGAGCGTCCAGCGGCGCCTGAATACCGGTCAGGGACAGAGCGCCACCGATGATGATGGTGTCGCCTTCGGCCTCGGTTCCGGTTGCAGCGTCCGGATTTGTGTTCTCGCCGTTGCCCTCGCCACGACGGCAGCCACCGACGAACAACGCAGCCACAACCAGCAGCAGCACCGACAAAAGTACCAGATATTTCTTCATTACGCTCCCTTTCCTTTCGTTTTTCTTAATGACACTCGCAGCGTGCCCGCGCCTAATCCAGGCACGACCACTTTATAATAATGTAGTCCAGTATAGAGATTTCAGGAAGACAATTCAACAGCAATTTCGAGTGAGTACGTCCATGACCGCAAACAGTAACAGAGATGAAACACATCCCTATCCCGACACACAAAGGTTAAACAGAATATCTGTCGCCATCTGGCTGATAGCCGCTGTCCTACCCCAATCCAGTACCTCGCACCGCAAGACCCGGGGGACTCAATCAGTCCGGTTCCTGTGTCAGCTTGGTTTGTTTAACGAGCTTTTTGTCGAAAGACCACAGCGGTGTTGCGTCAAATGCCTGCGCGCTTGTCGCAAGGTAACAGTCTTCAAACGAGAGCTTTGGGTGCCCGATGTACAGAGCTGCGGCTTCAAGGAGCAAGGTGTCATTGCATTCCAGCGCGGGGATAGTCATCAACCCCGTCAGCATTTCCTCTATCTGTGCGCGGGACAGCGCGTAATGACGTTCAAGGGCAAAGACGTATTCAATAATCGCCGTATCAGACACCAGAAACCGAGCACCCGGAGCCGCAACCAACCGCTTTGCCCGCTCAAACTGACCGGGAATATCTTTAAGCGTCAATCGAAGTAACACGTTGGTGTCGAGAGAGCCGGCGAACGTTGTCATCACATCCGAACCTTTCGCGCATTGCGCAGTGTCGTCACATCGTCTAAGGGCTCAGTGCCGGGGGTAATCCACGCCGTAAAACGGTCTGCCATTTCATCCAAAGTCTCGGCCTTTTTAAGTGTCAATTCTTTTGTGGAAGCATTGTAGCCCACTGCCATGACATCGCCCACGTCCAGTTGTGCAGCACGACGCAGCTTGGCAGGGATTACAATCTGTCCTCTGCTTGACAAAATCGCTGTTGTCATACCAACCTCCAAAAAATAAGTCAAATAAACTATCTACTTACTTATTCTAGCATAGCAAATAATCCCAAACCGTATACTCACAAAAGTGTCGTGAGGATGACGTTATCTGTTTCGCTTATCGCCAGTTGTTTCTCATACAAGCGGATATTGCCGCCACGTCCACGTTTTCAGAGGACAGAC
>JAIRWZ010000114.1 GCA_031268615.1 Actinomycetes bacterium
AGCGGATTGCAGGAAATAGTCCAGGGCTCGTCGGTATGATTCTGTCCCCAAGCCAACGTAGCGGGCAGCCACAACGCCGTCCAGGACATCAACGTGGCGAAAGGGTTCACGCGTGGCGGGGTCGGTGAGGTGAACTTCGACGACCGGCAGAGGGATGGCAGCTACGGCGTCGCGCAGCGCCCAGGCGTAGTGCGTGAAGGCGCCTGGGTTGAATACAACGCCGTCAGAGGTCAGGCGGGCGGCGTGCAGCGCGTCGATGAGCGCACCTTCGTGGTTGGACTGCAGAAAGTCCAGCGTGATGTCGGCTCTGGCAGAATGCGAATCGGGGCGCCAGTCAAGGTTGAATCGGGAGGCCGAGCTGGGTTCAAGTTCAGAGCTGAAGGGAGGGCTGGAGCTGGAGGCCAGGTTGGGGTTAGAAGTGAAACGGTGGTCAGAACTGCGGCCGACGACGTAGTCGCACAGCTGGTCGTGCAGCTGGTCCAGGGTCAAGGCGCCGTAGATTTCGGGTTCCCGCTCTCCCAGCAAGTTCAGATTGGGGCCTTCCAAAATGAGGAGCTTCATTTGCTGACCTCACCACTATCTGCCCCGATACGCAAGAGTTTCACGTCGCTGCCTCGCCACACGCTGCCTCACCACACGCTGCCTCACCACTAACGCCCACCCAAGCACGCAGGTTTTCGTACAGCAGGCTGTCGTTGACACTCACCAGTTGGGCAGTTCCGGGCTCGCTGACCAATACCATTCGAATCTGATGACCTCGTGACTTTTTATCGACCCGCATGGCATCCACAATGTCGGTGAGTGGGGAAGCGGAAACGTCAGCGCTAGCTGGCAATCCCAGAGCGTCCAGCAGCGCGTCCTGACGCCGCACAAAATCCAGATCAGCGCCCACCAGTTGCACGGCCAGACGCGCCGCAAAGCGCATGCCTTCAGCTACCGCGGCGCCATGCGTCAGGCCTTCGTACCCGCGCGTTCGCTCTAAGGCATGCCCCAGCGTATGTCCGTAGTTCAGGCTGGTGCGCGCCCCACAATCCCAAGGGTCAGAAGCGATCACGCCGGCCTTGAACGCCACATTGCGAACAATCAATTCCCGCAAGGCTTCCCTATCGCGCGCCACCAAAGCCGCGGCATGTTCTTCCGTCCAGCGCAGCAGCTCCTCACCAGACAGCACGGCGTTTTTGGCCGCTTCCGCCAGGCCACTGCGATACTCCGCGTCGGGCAAACTATCCAGCGCGGCAATATCGGCAGCGATAGCCAGCGGCTGCAGCCACGCGCCAGCCAGATTTTTTCCCGCTGGCAGATTGACCGCTGTCTTTCCGCCAATAGCCGCGTCAACCAGGGCCAATAAAGTCGTCGGTATCTGCACAAAGGCAACACCGCGTAAATAGCTTGCCGCCACAAACCCTGCCAAATCGCTGACCATGCCACCGCCCAGAGAGCAGATGACCGCGTCACGGTCAACCTTCAAATCAGCCAGAGCCTCCAGCAACTGTCCAGCCACCGCCCAGGTTTTCATCTCCTCACCAGCCGGTACCGTCAGAGCTTCCACCGCACAACCCCCGGCAATAAAGCCCGTCTCGGTGGCCACGCCAAAGCGCTCCGCCGTGTTCTCGTCGCAAATCACGACTACGGTTCTGGATTGGACGCGCTCACTCCCTGCATCTTCACCCTGCTGCCCCAAGAGAGAGGCAGGAGTAAAAGCAGGGGCCGCGGAAGAAAGGAGACGTGCCAGCAGCTTTGCCGGTTCACTGACCAGAAAAAGGGGATAGCGTCCCGCTCCGCCATCGACGCTCGCGTTGCCACTGACGCCGCCGACGCCGCCGACACCACCGCGCCCAGGCAGCCCCAGCTCCAGACCCAGCTCCAGACCTAGGTCAATATCCAGCCGCACGCCGTCGGCAAAGTCCCTACGCGAGCAAACTGCCATACCCCGCCGCCCTGATACGTTCCACCGTCACGTCAACCACCTCGTCGGGGCTGCGCTTATTGGTGCTAACGCTGAAGTCGCAAGCCGCTTCGTACAGCGTCGCCCGCGCCTGCGCCAACGCAAACACCACTTCCGTCGACCCGGCGCTGGACAGCAGCGGACGCGACAGCACGTCGTCAATGCGCGCCAACGCACGTTCTGGTTTGACCCGCAGATAGACCAGCACGGCATGCTGACGCAATAGCGGAATGTTACCGGGCGTCGTTAAAATGCCGCCGCCCGTCGCGATAATCTGCGTCTCTGGTCGCGCCAAAACTTCCGCCAGCGCCTCTTCTTCCAGACGCCGAAACTGCGCCTCGCCGCTCCGTTCGAAAATAGCGGGAATCGTCTGGCCGCACGCTGCCACCACCACGTCGTCAATATCGACAAATCGCCGCCCATACCGCCCGGCCACAATACGCGCGCAAGTCGTCTTTCCCGCGCCCATAAATCCGATGAAAGCGATATGACGCTTCGGCGCTTCAGATTGAGTGAGTACGTCCATACCAGCCATTGTACCAGCCTTGTCAGTTTAGCTTATCCGCGTATCCGCTGACGATACGCGCTCCATGCCTCACGCATGTCAGATACCACATCGCCGCCAAACTTTTCTTGATAGGCTTCGCTTAGTGTCAGCGCGATTTCCGCCACAGCAATGACAGCTACCGCAGCCGCGACCTGCGTATCATGGCGCGGGCTGGGCGCCACCGTTGCCTTACCGGTACGCAAATCCAGTGACGCGGGCGCGCTGTCCCCAGGCCCCAAGGTCGGGACTGGCTTGACGCCCAACTGGGCACACAGGGTCTCACCCGTCGTCATGCCGCCATCAATCCCCCCGCTGTGGGACGCGGCACGGCGCAGCCGTCCCGTATCCGGGTCAAGCAGAATGGGGTCAGCCACACGAGACCCCCGTTCGGCAGACAGCAATTGCCCGTCGCCAAAAGAAACCGCCTTGACCGCCGGAATCGAAAACAGCGCCGCGCCCAGACGCGCGTCCAGACGCCGGACTGCTTCCATGCAGCTGCCCAAACCCGGCACTAAACCGTAGACTTCTACCTGCACACAGCCACCCAAAGTGTCGCCGACCTGTGCCGCTTCTTCCCACGTAACGCGGTCGCTTCGGTTCTGCTTGTGGGCGGTCGTCGCTAAAAAGCTTACGTCGAAGTAATCCAGCAGCATTTTTGCGACCGCGCCGGCGGCAACCCGGGCAGCCGTCTCGCGCGCCGAGGCGCGCTCGCTCACGGCACGCATGTCGCACAAAGTCGCATCCACACTACCCTCCCACCCGTACTTCTGCGCTCCGGGAAGGTCGGCGTGGTTCGGACGCGGTACCGTCACTGGCACAGCGCTTTCGACGTCACGAAGGTCCCCATCGCCCTCGCCGCCATCACGCACTGTGTTTACTATCTGTATCGCCACCGGCGCGCCCGTCGTCTGACCCTTCCAGACGCCACTTAGTATCTCGAACTGGTCGCTTTCCTTTCGTTGGCGCTCACTGCGTCCCTCGGCTACCCGTCGCGCCTTCAAATCGTTTTGTATCAGGGCGGTGTCAATGACAATGCCGGATGGAACTCTGGTCAAGAGCGCCAGCAGCGCCTTCCCGTGACTTTCCCCCGCTGTTTGCAATTGCACTTCCCATCTCCTTTCCTGTCTAAGGCCTCATTATCCCACAGAACCCTTACAGAAAAATCGCGCGTCGCTCTCCTCCGCCCCGGTCAAAAAAACGGCTATACTGTTTCATTATTCAGCGAGCAAGCGGCGCGGCTGTCCGGCGCCCTGTAGAGAGGATGGACATGAAAGCATTCATCACTGAATTCAAAGAGTTTATCGCCCGTGGCAGCGTTATCGACTTGGCCGTTGGCGTCATCATTGGCGGTGCGTTTACGACCATCGTCAACTCGCTGGTCGGTGACGTACTCATGCCACTGGTTGGTTGGATAGTCGGCGGTAAATCTATGGCTGCCTATACCTTGCCGTTGCCCGCCATTGCCGGACACAGCCAGCCAGTGCAGCTGGCCTGGGGCGCTTTCGTCCAGCATATTATTAACTTTCTGCTGGTCGCGTTGGTGATATTCCTGTTAGTCAAAGGTATCAACACCCTGCAACGCAATCAGTCCGATGACGATACCACCGCCACCGAGCCTTCCGACGAGGTCAAACTGCTCACCGAAATTCGTGATTCCCTTCACAGATAGTTGGTGACACCTGCCCTTGCCAGACAAGGGGCTACGCGCGCATACCGGATGGCTTGCTTCGCGGTATCGCTCCGCGGTATCGTTTTCCCGCGAACAGGTCAGACCGGGTGACCACCTTCATTCCAGCAAAACAGGCATACCGTCCCGGGCAGCAGTCTCCTCAATGCCCCAGATGACATCAGAGAAAATGGCCTGTTCTCGCAACATGGCGCGCCCATCCACCGCAACTACGCCGTGGGCACGACAGGCTTTGACCAGAGGGGTCGTGCCTGTAGGTCGGTAGTTCAGGTCAAGGACGTAGCCGGTATGCGCCACCGCCCAGCGGGGGCTAATTGCCAGTTCATCTTCGTCGCGCAGACCCAGTGAGGTGGCATTCACAACGGCACGGTAGTGACCATCCAGACAATCCTCGTACTGCGCGCGGGATTGCGGATGACAGATGGTGTCTCCCTCTCCCTCAATCGCCACCACAAAGGACTCCGCACGCCAAAGCTCACGGGATACGACGGTCAGCTCACAGGCGCAATCCCGCACGAGTTCACGGGCAACAGCACGAGCTCCCCCTCCCGTACCAAACAAAACGTAGTCGGCGGGCGTCGGCGAAAGTTCAGACGGAACGGTTTCTGTCAACAGACCACGAAATCCAAGACCATCAGTGTTGTAGCCAACTAACTTTCCCGTACCATCCTCTGTGCTGTCCCGATATACACAGTTCACCGGGTCGCTCGCAGAAAGAGCCGGACTGTGGCAATCGCACAATTCAGCCGCCAAATGTTTCCAGGGAGCCGTGACGTTAAAGCCACCGATGTTTCGACCGTCACGGCTATCGCGGGCCCGCGCAAAAAAAGCACGGACGGCCGCCTCGTCAGGCAAATCCAGAGCCTCCATATGCCAGTTCACCTTCATGCGCGCCCACAGAGCGTTATGTAGAGAGGGAGACAGCGAATGGGTAACGGGATGACCGATGACGTAGTAGCGTATCATCAACACAACGGTTCAGGCACGCGCGAACCCATAGTAAAACGCTCTAGTTTGCGCAGAAACAAGGTATGCGCTAAATCATAGTCGGACAAGGGTTGCACCATAATCGTGCCAATCCCTAAAACCGCCGCCCCCAGCATATCCGTATACAGCTGATCGCCAATCATCACCGCTTCACGCCGCCGCGCTTGCAGACGATGCAAGGCCAGTAAAAAGGCAAAAGGCAACGGCTTTACTGCTTTCGATACCAGCGCAAAACCCAGTTCTTCCGCGGCAGCCGACACTCGCGCGTGCCAGTTGTTCGACAACAGGCAGCAGCGCAGCCCGGCAGCGGTCAGTCCGTGCGCCCAAGCCAAAATGTCAGGAGGAATCGCGTCGCAATCGCGTGGCAACAGGGTGTTGTCTAGGTCAAGTAACACCGCACGGTAGCCATGTGTTAGCAGCCAATCCGCGGGAATATGCAAGACAGAGGGAACGAAATGCTGTGGCAGGAATGGACCCCCGGTCAAAGCCGGGGGCAGGCCCAGTACTCGCTTATGCGCACGCTCATTACTCGCCAAAGACACGCTTCGATGTTTCCTTTGCTTTCGAAAATTCAGCGGGGGTCGCGGCAAAGGTCTGTGAGCCATCTTTACCCGTCAGCACGAAGTACAGGTACTTCGTCTTCGCAGGGTGCAACGCGGCGTTCAGAGCGTCGCGCCCAGGATTGGCGATGGGGCCGGGCGGCAGGCCTTCGTGCAGGTAGGTGTTATAAGGGCTTTCCGTCGCAATGTCGGCGTTGGTCAGACGCAGCTTGCTCTTTTCTTTGCCCGGCAGCAGAAACTGCACCGAAGAGCAGAGCTGCAGACGCATTCCTTTGTTCAGGCGATTGTTGATGACAGAGGACACCAGCACCCGTTCTTCATCAACTGCGACCTCGCGTTCGACCAGCGAGGCGATGGTCACGATTTCCGCGTCGGTAAAATCCGCGCTGTCCGCTGACCGGGGTTCCAGTCCCACCCACACATCGTTGAATCGCGACAGCATGGTTTCGATGACCGTCTGCGCCGTGGCGTCGATTTCAAACTGATAGGTATCGGGGAACAGAAAACCCTCCAAAGAGCCCTGATAGGCTCCTTCCAACCAGGAATAACGATCGACATAGGTAGCAGCTGCTCCACTGGCCAGCGCCACAAAGTCGTCGGCGGAGGCAGCGGGCAGTTTTTCGGCGATGATATCGGCGGTCTGGGCGAGAGTCTTTCCCTCGGGGATGGTAACGGTCACCGTTTCCTTTTTCGGACCGGCCAGCAGCTGGGCAATCAACGCATCGTAATCGGTACCCGGCGTCAACTGATACTGACCCGCTCTGAGCCGGGCGTCCGCGTTGGCAAAACGCACCCGCGCGCGAAAAACGATGGCGTGGTCGATAATGCCGACGCTCTCTAAGGTCCGCGCAATGCTGGCCGTGCCTGCTCCCTCCACGATGGTTACGGTTACCGGCGCGCTCCCCGCTCCCGCGGAATTGCCGGAAAACAGCAGCCACCACCCAGCTCCAATGCCGGCTGCCGCCAACAGTATCAACAGCACCAAAAATGCCAACGTCACCGGGAATGTTTTAGTTGATTTCATGCGCACCGTTCAAATCACCTTTCGTCTCGTCCAGCCATCGCTGCAAAAACACCGCCGCCGCCCGACTGTCAGTGTGTCCGCGCATGGCACGCTCTGACAGCCCGACCTCATGCCCGGCTGCCTTTGCCTGCACGCTGGATTTACGTTCGTCATACCACACAAGCGACAGCGCGGGCGCAGACGGAATTGCCCTTGAACCCGCACCCGAACCCAGGCCCGCTCCTACATCCAAGCCCAAGCCCAAGCCAGCCACTATCTTGCCGCCCAGCGCGCGCACATGGCGCGCCTGTGACCCTTCACTGCCGTCTGACTCCAGCGGCAATCCGACCACTATGCCCGCTACCTCCCACTCGGCGACTATCTCGCGCAGGCGACCGCCGCCGCCGGACGGCTGCACACGCAACAAGTCGGCTGTCGGCAGCACCGCCAAAGGAGACGCGTGTTTGCGTGCCACGTCCGACAGCGCCAGCCCGCAACGCAGCTCGCCGACGTCTAAGGCCAGTACCCGTCCCTGGCCGAATTCTTCCGCCTGTGCCCCCATCAAAACCCGGATATTCTCAGCGTTCCAGCTCGGTCTTTACAAACTCCAGCGCTTCGGCAACACGCGTCGCTTCAACTTCATCGGCGCCCCCTTGCGCCATCGCTGGTTTGCCACCGCCGCGCCCGCCCAAAAACGTAGCGAGTTTAGCCACCACCGCAGCGGCGTCAAAACCGGCGTCGATGGCAACCTTGTTTCCGGCAGCCACATACATTGCCTTGTGCGTATCAGCGTCACGCGCAACAATTACCACGGCGTCTGCTCCCGCCGCACGCACCGCGTCAGAAAGGTTCCGCAAATCCCGAACGTGCGTATCGGTCGGCGAAAAGATTGCCACCCGATATCCGTCCAACGCCAGGGCCCCGTCCGCCCATGACCGCGCACCGGACGCGACTGCTCCGGACGCAGCCTGCTGTAGCTCTGTCTTCAGTTCGCGATTCGCTTCCTGCAACGACGTTACCCGTGCCTTCAGCTCGCGGGGAGCAACCTTCAACAACGCAGCGGCAGCTTCCAGTTCGTGTTGCAACCCCAACGTCCAGTCGTAGGCGTCAATTGAGGTCAGCGCTTCTATGCGGCGCAGGTTCGCGCCGACGCTTTCTTCCGACACAATTTTGAACAAGCCAATTTCAGTTGTCCGTCCGATATGCGTACCGCCACACAGTTCTTTGCTGAAATTTCCTATTTCCAGCACGCGCACATAGTCGCCATACTTCTCCCCAAACAAAGCCGTCACACCACTGTCCCGCGCTTCCGATAAAGTAGTCTCGTAGGCACGCACCGGATGATGTTCGGCAATCTTCGCGTTCACCAGTCGCTCTACTTTCGTCAACTGTTCCGCGGTCAACTTTTCAAAATGAGTAAAGTCGAAGCGCAGACGTTGCGGGGACACAAACGAACCCGCTTGCGAAACGTGACTGCCCACGACCATGCGCAAAGCCCAGTGCAACAGATGGGTCGCGGTATGATTGCGCCGCGTACGTTCGCGCCGCATGACGTCAATTGTTGCGGTGACGCTTTCCTGAACAGCCAGCGTTCCGCTTTCCACATAGCCCACATGCGCGTACAATTTCTTTTCGCGAATCTGCGTGTCCTCGACCACAAATACCGCGCCGTCCGGCGTCAGCAAACGACCGCGGTCACCGACCTGACCTCCCTGTTCGCCATAAAACGGCGTACGATTCAGCACTATTTCCCCGCGCGCGCCAGCGTCCAATCGGGACGCCCGTACACCCTCCTCGCCTATCGCGGCCACAATAACCGCGCCGTCCTCATCATGGTCATAGCCCGTAAAACGAGTAGGCTCCAGCTCGTTGGCAAGCTCGGTCCAGACCCCGCCAAAAGAAGTCCAGGACACATCTTTCACCGAAGTGCGCGCCCGTTGTTTCTGATCTTCCATCGCCGCGGCAAAACCCGCGCGGTCAACAGAATATCCCTGCTCTGCCGCAATTTCCAGCGTCAAGTCGATAGGAAATCCGTAGGTGTCATGCAACCTAAAAGCGGCCTCACCGGATAGCTCGCCTTCGGCTTCTACACCGGACAAGGCTTCGTCCAGCCACGCCAGTCCCCGCGACAGTGTCGCGGAAAAACGCTCTTCCTCGGCGGCAACAATGCCTTCAATCAGTTCACGGTGCGCCGCCAGTTCCGCATAGTGGCCGCTCATCAGGTCAATGGCCGTATTGGTCATGCGCACCATAAACGGTTCCTGCACTCCCAGCAGCCGCCCATAACGCACCGCCCGTCGCAGCAAACGCCGCAACACATAGCCGCGCCCTTCGTTACTGGGCAAAATCCCATCTGCAATCATAAAGGACACGCTACGCGCGTGGTCGCACAGTATCCGCAGCGCAATGTCGGACGGCGCGGACGAATCGCCGCCCTGATAGGCGACACCTGAAATCGACTCGGCCTCGTCCATCAAACGACGCAGTATGTCGGTTTCAAAATTGGACCGCACTCCCTGTAAAATCGCCGCCATGCGCTCCAGACCCAGACCGGTGTCAATGTTTTGCTTCGGCAGCGGAGTCAGCACACCCTGTTCGTCGCGGTCATATTGCATAAAGACCAGGTTCCAATACTCGACGTAGCGGTCACACTCGCAGCCCACCGTACAATCCTCACGCCCGCAACCATAGCTCTCGCCCTGGTCATAGTACAGTTCTGAACACGGACCGCAGGGACCGGTCGGCCCAGCCGCCCAGAAATTGTCTTCCTCGCCAAAACGCGCAATGCGCGCAGGCGGAACGGGCGTCTCTTCCAACCACAACTGCTCCGCCTCGTCATCGTCGGTATAGACCGTCACCCAGATACGGTCCGGGTCCAGGCCCAAAATTTCAGTTGAATACTCCCATGACCAGCGAATCGCCTCACGCTTAAAGTAGTCGCCAAAAGAAAAATTGCCCAGCATTTCAAAAAAGGACAGGTGGCGTCCCGTCGTTCCAATAATGTCAATGTCAGTCGTGCGCACACACTTTTGCGCCGTCGTCGCCCGCTTAAAATCGGCCTTTTTCGCGCCCAGGAAAATCGGCTTGAATTGCACCATGCCAGCCGCGGTCAACAGCAGCGACGGGTCTTCAGGAACCAGGGATGAGGACGGCAACCGCCGGCAGCCCTTCCCCTCAAAAAAATGCAGAAACGATTCACGAATCTCATCAGTAGTCATCGACTTCACAACGCATCCTCCGCCTCTGCCCGGCGAGTCTTCCAGCCACGACGCAGGCGGTCAGTGATTCCGGCCACGACGTCCACAGGCGTACTCACGACCCCCGCAACAGCCTCGGAAGTGTGCGATACTTTCTCTGTCGCCGCCTCGACCTTGGAAATTATCGCGTCAACACGCAGCAGCTCGGCGTTGACCGCGTCCACCGTCACGCTCGCTTTATCCAATATCGGCACTACGGAGCCCCGCAACGCCACAACCGTTTGGTTGGTCTCGACCACCGTTGCTGACGTGTTTTTCAACACCTTCGACAGATTTAACAGCACGCCAATCAGCGCAAACAACGCAAACAGACCCGCCACCATCAGAACCACTTTCAAAATGGTAATTACCAGCGCCCAATTAATCGCACTCAAATCCATGGCTCCTCCTCACTCGCAAGCGAAGCTCCATTCTAACAAAACCAGCTTATTCAAGTGAGTACGTCCATACCTGAAGCCGTTATGCCAGGTGAAAGGGGGGAGGGGCGCGTTGACTTGTTCAACTTGCCGCCTTACGGTTTTTTTCGCCCCAGCCCATCCAAAAAGCGCAGGACCGGCGTCCGGTCGATAGCGGCCGAGAAACTGACTTTCTCTGATAGCAGATTTAGGGCCAACATCACCGTGACGTACAGAACCAGTCCCCACCAAGGTAGATTCCACGTAAAGTACAAACCTGCCACCGCGCCCATAGGATTAGCCCCGGCGTCTCCGAGCATTGCCACTTCCCCGGCGTCATAGCGCCAAGTCGCCAGCAGCGGTCCGAGCAGTACCACCAGCGTCAACGCGGACAGAATCACGTTCTGAAATCCAGTCATGCACAGGTTGACAATACCGCCCAGCACGACCAGAACGAGAAAGACCTTTGAAGCGCGCGCAGGGCGCAAATCCGTCAGGTTCACAAAGTTTGCCGTCAAAGCAATGGAGGCGCCCAGCAACAAGGGGACCAGAAAAGAAAGGACACTCAAGTGCGTACACGCAGACGAAAGGTCAGACCTTCCTTCGCGCAGAAGCGAGACGAAAATTCCCGCCATCAGGGAAGCCAGGCTCATGCCAAACAGCTTTAACGCGCCGGTCGTCAAATGGCCCGTGAACAGAGCTTTCAGATGTCCCCGAAAGCCACCGGCGCCACGCGCACCGTAACTGTCGTCAATCAGTCCAAAGCAAAAACAAACGAACGCCAACAGAGAGGCAACAAGGACAAGCGCGGGCCACGCCAGTGGGTTTTCCGCCCTTCCCCCTACAAAACCAGCAGGAATACGGACAGCTCCATACACCAGAGGAAGAAAGGGAACCATCAAGGCCCACACAAGCCAGGCAATCCCCAGACCGTACACTACCGTGCGCCCGGCATAGTTCGAAGCCTGTGCCTTCGGACTTTCGCGCAGGGAGCGCAAGGCGAAACGCAGCACTGCCGCCGGAATAAACCAGCCACAAACAAGACTTGCCACGAGCAATAAGAGGACGGAAATGGACGTACTCACTTCGTCTCTTCCTCCGCCGACTCCGCCGACCCTGACGCCACCAATACCGGTAGCTCCTTGCCACGCAGGGGGTCCAGCATGAGCCACACCATGGCCGCGCCCATATACAGCACCATTAGCGCCGGCAGCACGATACCGCTGTCCTCGCTGAAAAACGCGACAATGCCGCCGATGAGCGTTGCCCAAATGCCGTCGCCGAAGCGCGGATTAGCCGCGATGAGCGCCGCGAAGTCACCGGCAGGACGCCAGCGCATGTAGACCAGGTAGACGATGACCGCCGCGAACACGTAGGTCAGGTTGGAGTGCAGGAACACCCGCAGGTTCGTCCCGGCTTTGCGCGCGATGATTTCCCAGAGGCGAATGAGGCCACCGGCTTCGGCAGAGGCCACCGAGCGGGCCAGATGGGTCTGCGCTCCGCCGCCGAAGCGGTCCAACAGCAGCAACGCGCCCAATACGACCACGACCGCGGCTGCAAGCGCAGCCAGACGCCAGATATTGATACGCCAGTCATTGACCAGCAGCCATAGAACGCCAAAGGCGACGACCGCCCAAATAGCAACGCCGACGTTGGCTCCCAGCTCCGGTAAAGCGCACACCAGCGTAGTCGCCAAGCCAATGACCGGCACACCCCAGCGGCGCAGATGGCGGGTGGCGGCCGCGTGGGGCCACTGGTCCAGCGCCAGGGTCATGCCGACGATAACCGCGCCGACCAAAATCGCGGCGCCTTCATTGCCAATGCCGTAGAAGCGAAAGGCCGCTATGGGGGAATAGCCGAAAAACGACGTGAAGGCCGGCGCGCCCAGCAGCTGGTCGGCGACGATGGTCACCGCCGTGACAGCCGATACGAAGAGCAGCGGCAGACGCGGAGGGGTGGCGGGGGGACGGGCGCTGGTGGGGCGGTCGGCAACAGCGGCAGCCGGGCCGCGGCGACGCCGAGCGTCAATGCGCCACAGTACGACCGCCACTATCCAAATCAGCGCCTCGGTAGCCAGAAATTGCA
>JAIRWZ010000120.1 GCA_031268615.1 Actinomycetes bacterium
GTGACCGAGCGGACACCACCACCCCCCACCCTACCACCCCCATCGCGCTCCTCCCTGTTGCGCTATAGTAATGTGCAGACAAAGACAGAAACAAGCAACGGCAGAAAGAGAGTGAATCACATGCGAGCCTTCGGTTCAGACAACTACAGTGGCGCCCATCCCGCTGTGTTCGACAAACTGCGCGCGGTCAACGCCGACCACGTCGTGGCCTACGGCGACGACCCCTACAGCGCAGAGGCTGTCTCGTGCCTGCAACGCCAGCTGGCCGCCCCCGACGCGCACATCCGCTTCACCTTCAACGGCACGGGCACCAACGTCCTCTGCCTGTCCGCGCTGCTGCACCCCTGGGAATCGGTGCTGTGCGCGGACAGCGCCCACATCCACACCGACGAAGGCGGCGCGGCGGAATACCTCGCTGGTCTGAAACTGGTGGCCATTCCTGTCGCCGACTCCCTCTCCGCCCCTGACGGCAAGCTGACGCCGCAGCTCATCGAGCCGTATCGCGTGCCACCCGCCGGGGAGCATTCTCGCCAGCCACGCGTGATTTCAATCAGCAACGTCACCGAATTGGGAACAGTCTATACGCCGACAGAGCTGAAAACATTGAGTGAGTACGCCCATTCTCACGGGCTTTACCTACACTGCGACGGCGCCCGAATCGCGAACGCCGCTGCCGCGTTGGGCGTGCCCCTGTCCGCCCTCACCAGTGAAGTGGGTCTGGACGCCCTGTCCTTTGGTGGCACGAAAAACGCCTTGTTGGGCGCTGAAGCGGCCATCTGGTTTAGTGACGCTGCGCGCGCGGTGGAAGGCAGCAGCTTTTTCCTGCGCAAGGAAAGCGCACAGCTGTCCAGCAAAATGCGCTTCGTGGCCGCCCAGTTTCTGGCGCTCTACGAAGGAGAGCTGTGGCTACAGTGTGCGAATCAGGCCAATGCGATGGCCCGGCGGCTGGCGGGTGGAATGCGCACTCTGGGGATAGAGCTGCCCACTTCTCCGGACGCCAATGAGGTGTTTGCGCAGTTGCCGCCTGGAGCCATCGCTCCGCTGCAAGAGCGCTTTCATTTCTACACCTGGGACGAGGCCGCCCATATCATCCGCTGGGTCTGCAGTTGGGATACCACGCCGGAAGAAGTTGACGAGTTAATCGCCGCCGTCAGAGAGGCGGTGATTGCCTAAGATTCGTGTTCAAACACCGGTCATACCCGCCCCCACTCAGTCATACCCGCCCCCACTCAGTCATTCCCGCGAAAGCGGGAATCCAGAGGGTTTCCTGGGGTCTGTGAAGTTCTGGATTTCCGGGTCAAGCCCGAAAATGACCGACCTTTGACCTGCCCGAAGGTCAACCGCCCTGTTGAACGTACATGAATCAGCAACTTTTTATGCCGGGTCTGGGAGTCATAGTCAACGTAGCGGCTGTTTTGTTGGGGACGGGTATCGGCCTTGTGGTCGGACGCTTTATCAGCAAAGGCATGGAGCGCGCCATCATTCAGGCACAAGGCATTGCCGTCATCGTTGTCGGCCTGGCCGGAGCCATTCCTGCCTTGCAGCAGCTGTCCGCACGTCCCGGTCTGCTGGGACGTTATGCCCTGCTAGTGTTTGTAGGCTCGTTGATTATAGGCACTCTGGCAGGCGAGGCGCTGCGTATCGAGCGACGTTTAGAACAGCTGGGGAATCGTCTCAGGAACTTTGTCGGAGGAGGAGCGGAACATACCGTAACGGAAGGCTTTATGACCGCGTCGCTCATTTTCTGTGTGGGAGCCATGACCGTTCTGGGTTCAATTCAGGACGGGCTGGGTCAACCCAACACCTTGTTTGTCAAAGCCTTGCTGGACGGGACGATTTCGATTTTTCTGGCTTCCTCGCTGGGTTTTGGGGTAGCGCTTTCCGTCATTCCCATTCTGGTTTTGCAGGGTGGTATTGCTCTCCTGTCAGGTCTGGTTGGCGCGGTGGTACCGTCTGCGGTGCTTGTGGCCATTGAAGCCGTGGGGGGTGCGTTGATTGCAGCCGTTGGGATAAACTTACTGTTTGATGACGCCAACATTCCCGTTGGCAATATGTTACCGGCTCTCTTCGTTGCCTTAGGAGTGGTATGGATACTGTTATAACCGATAAACGACCGGAAGACACCGCAGGATACTGCGTGTACTGCAATCGCATTGTTGCCCGCGACGAGGCCGCGGGTTGCGCGCGGGCGGGACACGCGCCCGACGCCGTGCGGGGACTGCTGGATTTGCAGTCTGGTGGCAGTCTGCCCACGCCACTGCCGCGGATGAACTGGGCGGCGGCCTTAATGCCGCCGGTTTGGGGCGTGGCGCACGGAGCCTGGGCGGGGGTGCTGGCGTTTCCACTGTGGCTCTTTTTGGACAGCGCTTTGCAGGCTGCCGCCCATATGCCGGCGACCGTACCCACGACCGGCCACATCATCGTCTGGTCGGGAGCTTCGGTTTTGGCGCTGGGCACGATAGCGTTCATGTATTGGTTTGGTTTCCGAGGTTGGGGAGTGGCGTTTCGGCGGCGCTATGATACTGGTCTGGGCGTACTTCCTTATCCCCAATTTCTGAAGCAAGAACGACGCTGGGCATGGCTTTGCGTTCCACTGTTTATAGTGGTCATGGCGCTGGCCATCGCCTGGTGGCTCCGCTAACCGCATGGTCATTAAATCCTGGTAAAGGGGTTCTATAGCGCCTAGCTGCGATATGCCTGTTTTGCTCCCAGCTCCTTCCGCCCTTCCCTTACTGAAAACTTACAAAATCTTTACGCATCGTTGATATCTGCGTGTGCGTCTCCTTGCCACAATAGGGGTGACAGAAAACGGGTGGCGAAAAGCGCCCACAAAAAAGCTCCCGACGATTACGCGATGTAGCGTCGAGCGCAATCAGCAATCGCAAGCGCAAGCGTCCGTTGTTCCGCCAGATTGTGAACGTAGTGAGGAGAGAACTATGCTTGGGAAATTCAAAGTTTCTGTGGCGCTGGTGTCCGCGTTGCTCATCGTCTGCACGCCCGGCGCGTCCTTTGCGGCAGACCCCCCGGCTACCGTTACGGCGCCGACGACCATCACGCTGGGCGCCACTCAAACCAGCTTCCAGCTGCCCCTGACGGTGACCAGCAGCCAGCCCTACGCGGGCGCAGAGTTCGCCCTGAACCTTCCCGCCACCATCAGCCTTACCTCGGTTCGTTACACGCCGGTGGTGGCGGTAACGGGGCAGGCCGGAACGGGGCAGGCCGGACCGACTCCGGCGCGCGGTCTGCACTGGTTCAGCTACTTTTCGGGCGCCAATTCCTTCACCGGTACCCTGCAGGCTATCGTGACGCTGACTTATACGGGCAGCGCGTCAACCCAGCTGACCATCGACCACGCCGAAGTCATGACGCTTGGGAAGGCCGAGGTCATCTCGACGATGCTCGCGACCAACAAAATCGTCACTATCACGCGCACAGCTCCGCCGTCAAACCCTCAGCCTCCCACCCCGGCTAATGCGGGGAACACGACCGCGCCGACACCGACACCGGCATCGTCCACCAAAAAAGCTCCCACTGCCGCCAATCTCAATATCGGGATACCTAACGGAGACACCGTCAATGTAGGCTCCTTGATGGTGGCTCTGACACTGGTCTTTTTGCTGACTGCCGTAACCTTATATGCGACGCGCAAAGGAAACGTGCAGTTTCATGAGTGAGTACGTCCACCCCAAATATCTTCTGCCAGCAGGAACCCTGTATCTTCTGGGCGTACTCACTCTCTTGTGTTTGGCTCCGGTGTGTGCATCTGCTGCAACACAGGCAACACCTGTGGCAAACACAACCGGCGTGAGCGTTCCGGTCCTCCTTGAGCTTGACGCCACCCAGTCTACCTTCCAAGTCCCTGTAGTGGTGACAAGCGACCGACCTTACGCCGGTGCAGAGTTTGCGTGGCAATGCGCACCGGGGCTCTCTCTGACCTCCGTTTCGTATCCGACAAAAGTTTCCCATGCCGGGCCGGTTGAGGCGCGCGGCTTGTCGTGGTTCAGCTATTTTTCCGGCACGAACGATTTTGAGGGCACGATGAAAATCACGGCCACCTTCACCTATACGGGGCGCGACAACGCGCGTATTTATTTAGACCATGCGGAATTGATGACGCGCTCGGGGGTCGATATAAAAGGAAAGCTCTATGCGCCACGGGTCAATATCGAAATCAAGCGCGCGGGTGCGGTCAATGTGCCACCGACCTTAGAGGCGCCTCCCAATGCGGTACCTGCAGGCTCCAGAAACGATGGAAAGACAGCGGTTGATACCTCCTCTGCTCGTAGTGCAGCGCAGACCGCACAGACAGAAAGCGACACGAGCGCTCTGCGCCCGCCGCGTGCTGTGGCATCTGGCGCCGACGCTACCACTGACTCGCAACAGGAACGCGCCTCTCGCTCAAGCGCTGCTGCCGATGACGCACCAACAAAATCTGGCATGGCACGTTCAGCTTCGTCGTCGGCAGCAGGCGCGTTTTCTGATAACCCCGCTATCCTGGATTCTGACAACTCTATCCGGGCAGAGCGTTCCCGTATGCCAAATCTGCTGGGCTGGCTCGCTGGAGTCAGCGGCGGATTGGGAGCGCTTGTTCTCGGATATATCGTGATACAACGTCACAGAAGAGACCGGGTCGGAAGGGAAGCCTGAAGGCTTTTCTTGTCCGCACGGTCACGGTTAAGGAGGAACGGTAATGAGAAGGATGTTTTTTCATAGTCGCAAAATCATGAGCCTGCTGTTAGCGGGGGTTTTGGTAGCGACACTACTGCCGGGAGCTTGGCTCACTGCGGGAGCGCAAGACGAAAGCCCCGCAACGCTAAACCTGGTGGGCGCTCACAGTCTGTGGAAGTATGAGGACAGCAATACCGATTTGTTCGGGGAAGCGACGAGCGATTTTCGCGCCAAGTCTTTTGACGACAGCGCCTGGGCGCAGGCAGCCGCGCCTCTGGGCTACCCGGCAGGAGAAAGTGACAACGGCGCTTTTGGCGCCATAGCGCCTGGCAGCGTGATGGCAAATCAGGGTAACCCCAATGCCTATATCACCTATTACCTGCGCACGAGCTTTAGTTTGACGGATTTGGCAGGAGTTGAGACACTGTCGGCGCTCTCCAGTTTCGATGACGGTTATGTTCTCTACCTCAATGGGCACGAGATTGACCGCAAGAACATGCCGACAGGTGACGTGGGGCATACGACCGTTGCGCCTCTGGTGTTTGAGGCCAAAGAGGGCGCTGCCCATGAGCAAGTCACCGACCTCAGCGCGTTTCGCCAGTATCTGGTGCGGGGAACCAATGTGTTAGCGGTTGACCTGCATAATCGCGACAACACGTCTTCCGACATCTATTTCGGACTGGAACTGACCGCCACCTATGACGCAAGCGAAACCAGTGAAGCGGACAAGACCCCGAAGCAGATAAACGTACATGTGGGCGACGATGCTGCGCATACGGCGAATTTCACCTACACAACGGTTGGCTCTGTGGCGACCAAAGCAGTGCTAGTCAAAAAGGGGACAAGCAACAAACTCACCTTTACCGGAGAAAACTCCGTGGGCGCCTCCAGCAAGTATTTCCATAAGCTGACGG
>JAIRWZ010000131.1 GCA_031268615.1 Actinomycetes bacterium
ACCCAGACAGGAAGCGCCATGAGCGGACATGCGGGAGGCGCCCAGACGGGAACCATCAGGAGCACCCAGACGGGAACCACCAGGAGCGGACAGGCGGGAAGCGCCATGACGGTTTCCGTGCCCGCGTGGGTCTGCTGTGGCTTTGGATTTCGGACGGATACTCATTGTTGCTACACCGCCTCTGCAGCTGGAACCTCTGCCTTTTGACGGGCAGAACTAAGCTGATAGACGACACAGGCAACCAGACTGAGAACAGCCACGCCCACCAAAGGTAACAGCGCGCCTTTCCAGTGAGCGCCACCTGCGGCAGCGCTGGAGATGACCGGAGCGCCGATGGCAACGCCGATGTAGTATACAAAGTTCACCAGAGCAATCGTGGCTCCAATCTGAACCGGGCTTTTTGCCACCGTTGGAGCAGCGGCCAGCACAGCTGGGATTACCAGACCTGTGCAGAGGGAGCAAACGAAAATGTGAGCCACATACAATGCCGTCGAAGAGCCGAGCGCAAAGGTCAGGGCACAGGTTGCCACCAAACCGATACAGGAAATCAGATTTATGATGGCAGGTTTGCCCGTTTTTTGAATAATAGCGCCTGACGCAATGCAAGTTACCAGACCAAAGAGGCCACTCAAAGAGGACAGGCTGGCGGCTCGTGCCGCGCTCAACCCGTAAAAGCCTTCAAAAATCTGCGGATAGATGGTCAGGAATGCAAAAAGAACAAAGGCAATGCTTCCCTGAATGATGGCTAACAGCCAGGCACGTCCGTTTCCAAACGCTGCCCAGACAGAAGTTTTCTCTACCGGGCCCACAGCTTCGTCCGGGTCAGGCGCCGGCACCTGGATGACAACGGCAAATAGCACGGCACAGACGGCGGCCATGACCGCACCACCCCACCACAAGCTCTGCCAACCGGCGCTGGCTGCAATGCTACCGCCAATGTTGAGCATAATCAGCGGCGCGATGGCCGGGAAAGTCGTAAACAGGCCAGTTGGCATACCGACTTTTTTCGGCTCGAACCACAAGTTGATGAGCAAAATACCCAGCATTAACATAAAGGCGTTCGCAAAGCCTTCAATCACGCGCCCAATCAACAGCAAGGTGAAGTTGCTGCCTGACAGCGCGCCCAACACCGAACCGGCAGCCAGACAGCACAGGACGCCAACACCCAACGTCTTGACGCCCAGCTTGCTGACCAGCACACCACTGGGCAGCGCCAGGATAATGCCGACGACCGAAAACGCGGTCATGAGTAATGCTATCTGCGGGATACCGACGCCGAACTGTTCGGCCAGCACTCCCATAATGGGTGGCACCTTGAACTGGTTTAACGATACAGCACAAGCGGAAATGTACAGTATGAAGAACATAAACCATTTGTTACGTTTCATTGGATTTACCTTTCTTGTTGTCCCGACCTTAGTCGTTCAGCTTCATCAAATCAGCGGCGTTGCGGAACAGAATCTTATCTGCGGCTACGCTGCCTTCTCCGACTGCCTTGTACACCTCGTCAACGGACTGCTGCGTCAACGCAAAGGGAGTGTCGGTGCCAAACAGAATGCGGTCCTCACCGAAATATTCCAGCATTTTGGTGATGTCGGCGGCATTGCGAAAGGTCGTGTCAACCCACAGGCGGTCATAACCCTTGAACTCATCGCCCAGATAGTCCAGCTCCCAGCCGGTCAGTCCGCCGGCGTGTGCTGAAACCCATTTGCAATCGGGGTTGTCGTGAACGGCCTGAACAAAGTACTTTGGCTCACCGTACTCGGGCACCTCGGTGGCCTGTCCTGCCTCGTCGTTGTAATACGAGTTGTTACCGCAATGGCTGGTCACGGGCAGGTCAGTCTTTGCCCAGTAGCGCAGAACGTGCGCGACTTTCGGATCCTGCAGACTGATGGGTTGCAGAACCGGATGAATCTTCAGTCCTTTGGCGCCAGCCTCGACGTCTTTCAGCAACTTCTCACCAATCTCGTCCACATCACGCGTCCAATCAGCCGAGGTAAAGGGCAGAATCCGCGGCTCCAGACCAGCCGCCGCCAAGTAGTCCTCAAACCCAAGGTGCGGCAAAATCGGATACAGGCAGACATAGTCCAGCCCGTACTTGTCCATGCGCTCGGTCAGATGTTGCAGGGTATTGACGCGGGTACGCGCATGACTGCACTCAATCAGATTGGTGATTTCCTCCGGCTTGGAAGGGTCAATCAGCGGCTCGGAAAACCCGCTTTCGCTCAACGCGACAAAGGGGTCACGATAAAATTTACTGCTGTCAATGGCCGCGTCCAAGTCGTAGATAACGTTCAGTTTGTTGGCGAAAATGTCGCCCATGTGCGAATGAAAATCTATAATACGTTGACGTGTCATGATAGTATTCCTTTCTCATCTGTGTGAATTCCATGTGTTCTCACTCTTGTGTTATCGGCTACTTACTTATCGGTACTTACTACTTGCAGCGGTCATGCAGTCTCCTTATCTCTCGCCGCCACAACTTTGCCTGAAAGAAAATTCAATGGAGGAATATCAGTAGTCAATATTTAGTTGGTCAACTAACCAAAATAATAACACGGCATATAATCGCCGTCAATAGGGATTTGGTCATATAACTAAATCCATACAAAAAGGTACATAATGCGAAGTGAGTACGTCCATCTCCGCCCTCGTTTTGCCAATTTCGATTTCTGTCTTGACAGACCGATAACACGGCCCTACACTATCTGTTGCGTTGTTGAGGATTTGACAACACAATATCTTGTATATCTTGCGTGGTGTTCCTCTCCGCAGTAGTTGCCTTGCTGCGGAAGGACTGAAAAGGGAAGTCGGGTGTAAATCCCGCGCGGTCCCGCCGCTGTGAGAGCGCAAAGGCCTTGGTCGCGTGCCACTGAACAGCATAAAGCATGTTTGGGAAGGCAGACCAGCGCGCATATCGCTCAAGCCAGAAGACCTGCCTGCAAGCAGAGAGAAAAAACCGGATGTTCGAGGAAACAGAAAGGGCAGGACATGGACACTATTACCGCCGTCATCAAACGGGATGGCAACACCGTCAGCTTTCAGAAGGAAAAAATTGCCTGGGCTATCTTCCAAGCGGTTCGCGCGGTCGGCGGGGATGATTTTCTGACCGCGCAAGGCCTGGCCGACGAAGTGGTCAGCTTGGCCACACAACAAGCCGCCCAGCAAACCGCACAGCAAGCCGCCCAGCAAACCACACAGCAAGCCGCCACAACCAGTGGCTCCTCGGATACGACCGGCAACGAAAACGGGCCGGTGGACGTACTCACTTCTGAAGCTCCGCAGTGTGTTGTGTCGGTTGAAACTCTGCAGGACTTGGTCGAAAAAACGCTGATTGAAGCAGGCCATGCCAAAACAGCGAAAGCCTACATTCTGTACCGGGAAAAGCGGCGCGCGGCGCGGCAATCCAGCGCGCTGGTGGGCGCGACTATTTCGATGTTTTCGGATTATTTGAACGACGAGGACTGGCAGATTCAGGAAAACGCGAACACGCAAAAGTCCATCAACGGGATGAACAACTATGTGCGCGAGGCCTTTACGAAACAGTATTGGCTGCACGAGGTCTATCCGGAGGAGGTGCGTGAGGCGCACATCAGCGGCGATTTGCACTTGCATGACCTGGGGTTTTTCGGGCCGTACTGTGCGGGCTGGGATTTGCGACAGCTGCTGACTGACGGCTTTGGCGGGGTGCCGGGCAAAGTGGAATCCGGTCCAGCGAAACACCTGCGCTCGTTTCTGGGCCAGATTGTGAACTCGACCTTCACGACGCAGGGAGAAACCGCCGGCGCGCAGGCCTGGTCGTCGTTCGATACCTACTGCGCGCCTTTTATCCGCGCGGACGGGCTGTCGGATGCACAGATTAAACAGGCTCTGCAGGAATTCATCTTCAACATTAACGTGCCGACGCGCGTAGGTTTCCAGTGTCCGTTCTCTAACCTGACCTTCGACATCACGCCGCCGCGCACCTTGCGCGACACGCCGGTCATCATCGGCGGGCACGCCGCGGCCGCCGCGACCTACGGCGACTACCAGGACGAAATGAACCGCTTCAACCGCATTTTCTGCGAAATCATGCTGGAAGGCGACGCGAAAGGGCGGGTCTTCACCTTCCCCATCCCCACCATCAACATCACCGAAGACCTGGACTGGGACAGCCCGGTGGTCACCGCCTTTTTCCAGATTGCCTGCAAATACGGCATCCCCTATTTCTCCAATTACGTAAACAGCGACCTGTCCCCCGAAGACGCGCTGTCGATGTGCTGCCGCCTGCGTCTGGACACCAGCGAGCTGCGCAAACGCGGCGGCGGGCTGTTCGGCTCGAACCCGATGACAGGCTCAATCGGCGTGGTGACGCTGAACTTGCCGCGCGCCGCGTACCAGTCGCGCAGCAAGCAAGAGTTTTTCGCGCGCCTCTGGCAGCTAGAGCAAATCGCCAAAACGTCGCTGGAAATCAACCGGAAAAACATCGAAGAGCAGAGTGCACGGGGACTGTATCCCTACAGCGCGCGCTACCTGCGCGACATCCACGCGCGCACCGGGCAATACTGGTTCCACCACTTCAACACCATCGGTCTCATCGGCATGAACGAAGCGGCGCGCAACCTGCTGGGCACAGACACAGACCTCATGACGTCCGCGGGGCAGGCGCTGGCGACAGAAACCATGGATTACCTGCGCGAACTCATCACGCGCATTCAGGAGGAAACGGGCCACTTCTACAACCTGGAGGCCACGCCAGCCGAAGGCACGTCCTACCGGCTGGCACAGCTGGACCGGGCGAGGTTCCCCGACATTCTGACCGCGGGAGGGCAGGGGAGTGAGTACGTCCATACCGGCAACGAGGCTGCCGGGCGCAGCGCCGCCTATTACACGAACTCGTCGCAGCTGCCGGTGGCGGCAACCGATGACATATTTGAAACGCTGGACTTGCAGGACGAACTGCAAACGCG
>JAIRWZ010000012.1 GCA_031268615.1 Actinomycetes bacterium
TTTCACGAGGAGCTATGTCCAGGATTCGTCCTTTACGCGCCTCACGATACGCCACTTTCCCTTCACGTTTCAGCGCAGAAAAAGCAGGAGGCGTCTGCCACTGTACCCCGACGAAACCCTCCAGCAACTTACGGGCAAAATCGGCATCGCTTACCTGCGGTCCAACCGCTGAACGCTGAACAATGCGACCTGCAGCGTCATCGGTGTCGGTGGCTTCTCCAAAACTAATCGTCGCCCGATAGCTCTTTTCCCCGTGCAATAGATTGTCGGACAGCTTCGTGGCCGGACCAAACAAAACAACCAAAAGTCCCGTGGCCTCCGGGTCCAGCGTCCCGCCATGCCCAATCCGTCCCTCTCCGGTCAGCTTGCGCAGTTTAGCCACCACATCATGACTGGTCCACCCTTGAGCCTTATCTATCAGGAGAATTCCATTAAGCGCCGTATTTCCTCGTTTTGACATGTTTTCTTTGTATCGCGCAAGGACAAAACAGAACAGACAAACCTTGCCTGCCACCACCGACCTATGAAGCCAGCCCGTTGACCTTATTCGCTGGCCCCCGGCAATAGAGGCAATAATTGTTCCAGAATTTCCTCACGCGTCGCACATTTATCCGGCCAGGAAATCCCCGCTGCCAGTCGGTGCCCTCCCCCGCCAAAGGCCACAGCTACCGCGGAAACATCCGTGTCCCCACGCGACCGTAAGGATACTCGCGGACCTTTAGCTCCATGTGTTATTAACACTGCCACTTCGGAACCCGCCACCGGTCGGATGAGGTCGATGAGATTCTCTGTCCAATCGGGACCCACGCCCAGTTCTTGCAGATCGGCGTCGCTCAAATAGGAATGAATGACCAAGCCATCGTTTAGGAGACAAGCGCGCGACAACACTCGCGCTTCCAGTTGCAGGGCAGCCAGCGGCTTTTCCCCATACAGATGACAGGCAATCGTGGAGGGCTCTGCCCCAGCCGCCAACATCTCGCCAGCCGCGGCAAAGGCTTCGCGCGTCGTGTTGGCAAACTGAAATCCTCCCGTATCAGATAACAGGGCCGCGTAGCAACAGCTCGCTATCTCGGCATCTCGCGGCCAGCCCAGCTGACCCAGCAAATTCCACACAATCTGTCCGGTCGCTGCCGCCTCCGTGTCACGATAGATCAGCTCGGCAAAACATTCGCCTTCCGACGCAGGATGATGGTCAATCAGAATACGCAGGTCGGCCGCCTCGCACAGCGCGCGAGCGTCGGACAGACGGACAAGCTCGGGCGTATCCAACGCCACGAAAAGGTTCGGCGGCGCCTGCTGTTCAAGCTCGCAGGGATGGACGTACTCACTCCATCCGCTCATCCAGCGATAGGGCTCTGGCGCCCCTTTACCGCCGTTGTTGTCGGCCAAAAGCGCAGTCGCGTCAAAGCCTTGACAGCGCAGCGCGCGCGTCATGCCCAGAACCGAACCGACGCAGTCCCCGTCGGGCCGGGTATGACCGCACACGACCATCCGCATTCCCGACTGCGGCGTCATGTTGCCGAGGGTTTTACGTAGTTGTTCCATTGCTCCGGAGCTGTTCTTCGTCCAGCACGCGGGCGATACGTTCGCCCTCGTCAATCGCTTCGTCAATGAAAAAACGCAGTTCAGGGGTAGTGCGCCAACCTAAAGCATGCCCCAGCAAGGTGCGGATACGCCCCTTAGCGCTGTCCAGGCCGACCAGAATTTCCTCGTAGCGTTTTGGGTCGGCGCTGACGTAGAGGTTGGCGACGCTTTTGTCCGGCGACACCTGCGCGCCGGTCACGGTCACCATAAACAGGCGTGGGTCGCTGATTTCGCGCGCCAAAATAGTGGCGACCGCTTCACGCACTTGCTCATTATTTTTGCGCTTATACTGATCTTTACTCATCTTCTTTATGCCTCCCGCGCCACTTCCACTACCTTGTAGGCTTCGATAATGTCGCCTTCCTTCAAATCCTGATACCCCGCAACGCCCACGCCGCATTCGTAGCCGGCGCGCACGCTTTTGACATCGTCCTTAAAGCGACGCAGCGAGCTGACCGTCCCGTCATAGATTACCGTCGAATCACGCACAATGCGCAGCTTGTCGTCACGCGAGATTTCGCCTTCCAACACATAGCTACCGGCGATGGTACCCATCTTAGGCACCTTGAACAGTTCGCGTACCTCGACGCGCGCCGTATCTTGCTCGATGAATTCAGGCGCCAGCAAGCCCACCCGCGCCGCGTTGATTTCCTCGATGGCCTGATAGATAACGCGGTACAACCGCAGGTCAACTTTTTCCTTGGTGGCTAAGGCCTTGGCCGCCGCGTTCGGGCGTACGTTAAAGCCGATTATGATAGCGTCAGAGGCCGCGGCCAACTGCACATCGGTTTCGGTAATGCCGCCCACCGCTGAATGGATAATGTTCAGGCGAACCTCTGTCTGGTCCATTTTGTCCAAAGCGTCGCGCAGCGCCTCTATGCTGCCCTGCACATCCGCTTTCACAATCAAGCCCAGTTCTTTCAGCTCGCCGGCTTCGATGGCGGCAAACAGATCATCTAACGACACGCGTTTGCGCGTGGATTCCTGCGCCCGGACACGCTCGCGCATGGCGCGTTCGTCAGCCAGGGCGCGCCCGGCGCGTTCGTCAGCAAAGACCAGAAACTCGTCCCCGGCTGACGGTACATTCTGTAGCCCTAAGATTTCAACCGGCTCGGACGGTCCAGCGCTGTCAGTGGCTTCTCCCAGTGGCGTCATCAGCGCGCGTACATGCCCGAAGGCCGTACCCGCAACCAAAGCGTCGCCGCCGCGCAGAGTACCGCGTTGCACCAACACCGTTGCTACCGGACCGCGGCCCCGGTCCAACTTTGCCTCGATGACCGTACCATAGCCGGGGGCGTTGGGATTGGCCTTCAGCTCCAGGATATCTGCCTGCAGCAGCACCATTTCCAGCAGGTCGTCGATACCGATTCGCTGCTTGGCCGACACATCCACAAATATATTGCTGCCGCCCCATTCCTCCGGCACCACTTCGTACTCGGTCAACATCTGACGCACGGTGTCGGAACGAGCGCCGTCTTTATCAATCTTGTTAACGGCCACCACGATTGGTACCCCGGCCGCCTTCGCATGTGAAATAGCCTCAATAGTCTGAGGCATGACGCCGTCGTCAGCCGCAACCACCAAAATAACAATGTCAGTGATATTGGCGCCACGGGCACGCATTGCCGTAAAAGCCTCGTGGCCCGGTGTGTCGATAAAGGTAATCCGGCGTCCGTTTTTCTCGACCACCGAGGCGCCGATATGCTGCGTAATGCCACCGGCCTCCGTTGCCACCACGCCCGTTTCGCGTATCGCGTCCAGCAGTGAGGTTTTGCCGTGGTCAACATGCCCCATCACCGTCACCACCGGACTGCGTGGCGCCAAGTCTTCTGCACTGTCTTCGAAGGTCCAACCCAGATTGGCATCCGGACCTTGAATGGTGACCTCGCGTTCCAGGTCAACGGCAATCAGCTCAATCAGTTCGTTCGACATCGACTGATTCACCGTTAGCGGCGTTCCCAACAGAAAGAGCGCTTTGATGATGTCGTTGGCAGGTACCTCCAATATATCGGCGAATTCGCCCACGGTCAGACCTTCTGTTACGGTCACCGCCGCGCCGCCAACCGGCAGCTCCGGGTCGCTCACCGCGGCCACTGCCTCCTGCTCATGTTCATCAACCACGGCATGCGCGCCCTTTACTTTCTTAGCCTTCTTTTTCTTGGTCCGTTTCGAGGTAGCCTGTACTTGAGCCGCCTCGACTTCGGCGCGCATTTCTGCCAGTACCTTTTCTTTTTGCAGCTTTTCAGCCTCAATAGCCATCTCGCGATAGCGCTGTGCCTCTTCAGCTTCGCGGCGCATGACCATTTCGGCTTCCAGACGCGCTGCTTCGGCCGCGATTGTTTCCTCCAGAGTCGCCCGTTTTTGAGCAGCCTTGATTTGTTTTGTCTCTTGTTTCGACGGTGGCGTCTTTTTTGTTTCCGCTTTCGCAACAGACGCAGTTGAACGAGACCCGGCGGCCTGTTCGCGACCTGACGGTGACCGTGAATCTTTTTCTGAAGCTTCTGCTTCTGCTTCTGCTCCCGCTGGCACTGTCGCTGTTTCCGCTACGTCGGGAGTCTCTGTTGCTGACCCTGACGCAGCCACGTCCGCCACCCCAGCAACCTCCCCTGTTGCGGCAGCTGCCTCGGTTGCAGCAACGGTCTCTGCCGCGGCAACCGCTTCCGTCGCGGCTGCGACTGTTTCGGCTGCGGCTGCGGCTGTCTCAACCGAAGGCGCCACCGGAACTGCGGGCGTAGCAGCAGCAGCTTCTGCCGCCGTCCGCGCGACTGCCTCTGCTTCCAGCCGTACACGCTCGGCCTGACGCGCGACACGCTCCGCATCGCGCTCGCGACGCGTTGCTTCCGCAGCCTCGCGACGTATCGCTTCTGCTTCCCGGGCAGCGGATTCAGCCGCTTCCCGTTCTGCGTTCGCGGCACGCTCTGCCTCTTCGCGCTCCGCCGCTACCGCTGCCTGACGCGCAGCAATCAGCTCTGCCAGCTGGACGCGAATGATGTCAATATAGGCGTCTACCAGACTGGACGACGGAGACTTTGCCGGTATGCCCAGCTTCTGGATTTCTCCCAGTAGCTCTTTGCTCTGCATACCGAACTCCTTTGCCAGTTCATACACTTTCATTGCCGCCACAGGCTTCTCCCTCTCCTGACTTTGTTGCACGTGTTACACGCATAGATTCTTCGAATCCGTCGGATTCTTCCGGTTCTTCTAAAGCTAAGGCCGCCCGGAATTCCTGCTCCAGACGCTCTCTGTCATCCTCGTTCAAACTGACGCGCAAGGCACGTCCCAGCACACCCTTCTCGGTG
>JAIRWZ010000037.1 GCA_031268615.1 Actinomycetes bacterium
TAATCCGTGCCTTTGGCCGGGCAGAATATCGCTATTTTGCCGAACTGAACTTTCTGGAAAACAAAGACGCAGTCACTGCGGTGAATGGGGCGCGTGATGCCGACGACTTATTCGCGAGACTTTCGCTGCTGTTTACTGAAACTCTTGTTCCTGGGCAAACTCTTATTTTTCTTGATGAAATTCAGGAAAGTATCGACGTGATTACCATGATTAAATTTCTGGTTGAACGCCACGAGTACGATTTTGTACTATCGGGCTCTTTATTGGGCGTTGAGTTGAAAAATGTGCGTTCAGTGCCAGTGGGATACCTGGATGTTGTTGAGATGTATCCGCTGGATTTTGAAGAGTTTTGCTGGTCGCAACTGACCGGTATGGACGTACTCGCTCCTGTGCGCGAGGCATTTGAGACCAGAGCGCCGTTGGATGATTTTGTACATAAGCAATTCCTGTCACTGTTTCGGCGGTATCTGGTGTTGGGTGGTATGGCGGAGGCGGTTGCGACCTTTAACGACACGCATGATTTGGCGCAGGTACGTCGGATATTAGACTATATTACGGTACTGTATCGCGAGGATATTTCCAAATATAATCCGGCTCGCGCACTGACAATCAAAGAGGTCTATGATTTGCTTCCCAGCGAACTGAACCAACAGAACAAGCGGTTCATTCTGAAAAATCTGAATGAAGGTCCGGCATTCCGACGTTATGAGAACGATTTTGTATGGCTCGCAGAGGCGGGAGTAGCGTTGCCAACCTATAAGGTGAGGGAACCGAAACGGCCACTACTACTGTCGAAATTGCGCAATCTGTTCAAGCTGTTCATGTCAGATGTGGGGCTTTTGACCAGCCGATTTTTGCGGGACAGTTCGTTGGCAGTGCTGGACAGCGGGCTGGATTTGAACTGCGGTGCGATTTATGAGAACGCGGTGGCGCAGGAGCTGTTGGCACACGGACATGATTTGTATTACTATCACAGCAAGAAATTCGGAGAGTTGGATTTTGTGCTGGAAAACGCTGCAGGAGATATTACCGCCATTGAAGTCAAATCGGGCAAAGACTACAAGCGCCATCGTGCGTTGAGCAACCTGTTAGACGTGCAGGATTACACCTTTGCGGACGCAATCGTGTTGTGCAATGGCAATGTCGAACGCGAGGGACGCATAAGCTACCTGCCGATATATATGGCCTCGATGCTGTAGCACAGGGCAAGCGAAGTGAGTGCGTCCATATTTGCAGGAACTCCTTTCGGCTCGGAGGCCGGAATGACCGTAAAAGGAACTTTTGATACAGCCCTTACATAGCTGGATGATAGGTGGTTTGTCTGTTCGTGAAGGGGTGGATACTCGCGGAGGCGTGGTATAGGTTGACACTCTTTGTTTAGTCCTCTACACTCGGTATGCTCGTGCCGCTTGTGGCATTGGCTTTTCGTGCCGTTGTAGCGGTTGCGAATGGGCACTTTGACAAATGAGTTGCTTAAATAAGGGGGTGTGCCCGAGTGGCTAAAGGGGACGGGCTGTAAACCCGTTGGCTACGCCTACGTTGGTTCGAATCCAACCGCCCCCACCACATGGACATAATCTTATTCCGTCTGGCTTTGTTGGCGAATCGCTCGCGTAGTAATCTATGCGTCGCGCTCCGCCGCCGCGCCAGACAAAATAATCTCATGCCCATGTGGGGGATTGTCCCTATCCCGGGCAGGGCAGAAGCTGTCTCTGTTGGGGTGAGTGGGAGGAACGAGTGAGGCCCACATAGCTCAGTCGGCAGAGCACTTCCTTGGTAAGGAAGAGGTCACCGGTTCAAGTCCGGTTGTGGGCTCCAGAACTACAAACGATGCTGGATTTGTATATCTGGCGAGGGCAAAGACATTTTTCGCCCTGAAGCTTAAAGAAAAATGTGGCGGATTTGATTTTGGGTGAGGATATTTTTTGTCTGGCAAGGAAATGGGTTGTAGTTTGAAAAATGATGCTGGATTTGTATATCTGGCGAGGGCAAGGACATTTTTCGTGTAGGTGGTGAACGAAGAGCGAAGCGACCTCTGGTCGTGAGCGATGAGAGAGCCAGCTACGCGGAAAAGGGACTGTCCGCAGCCGGCGGTGTAGCTCAGTTGGTCAGAGCACTCGGTTCATACCCGAGTTGTCACTGGTTCAAATCCAGTCACCGCTACCAGGAACTAACGCGTACGAACTCGCCGGTTACTGTTTATTTCGGGCGAAAGCGCTGCGTGTGGTCATAGAAAAGAAGCTGTTGGAATTATTGCAGGTATGGACCCCCGGTCAAGCCGGGGACAGGCTCAATACTCACTTAGGTGAAGTGTATCGAAAAGAAGGAGGAGTTGAACGATGGCAAAGCAGAAATTTGAACGAACTAAGCCGCATGTGAACGTTGGCACGATTGGTCACGTTGACCACGGTAAGACGACGCTGACCGCTGCTATTACGAAGCGTCAGGCCAGCAAAGGTTTGGCGGATTTTACGCCGTTTGACCAGATTGACAAGGCGCCGGAAGAGCGCGAGCGCGGCATTACGATTGCGATTGCGCACGTTGAGTATCAGACGGATACGCGCCACTATGCGCATGTTGACTGCCCGGGGCACGCCGACTATGTGAAGAACATGATTACGGGTGCGGCGCAGATGGACGGAGCGATTTTGGTAATTGCTGCGACGGACGGCCCGATGGCTCAGACGCGCGAGCATATCCTGTTGGCTCGTCAGGTGGGCGTGCCTTACATCATCGTTTACTTGAACAAGACCGATATGGTTGACGACGAGGAACTGATCGAACTGGTTGAAATGGAAGTTCGCGAGTTGCTGACTGACAACGAGTTCCCCGGCGACGATATCCCGATTGTCAAGGGCTCCGCGCTGAAGGCGCTGGAGAGCGAGGGCGACAATGAGTGGAATGAGAGCATTGACGAGCTGCTGAATCAGGTTGACAGCTATATTCCGGTCCCGCAGCGCGAGACCGACAAGCCCTTCCTGATGGCCGTCGAGGATGTATTTACGATTACCGGTCGCGGTACCGTGGCCACCGGTCGTGTTGAGCGCGGTCAGGTCAAGGTCGGCGACGAGGTTGAGATTGTGGGCATTCGTCCCACCGCCAAGACCACGGTTACGGGCGTCGAGATGTTTAAGAAGCTGTTGGACTATGCTGAAGCTGGCGACAATATCGGTATCCTGTTGCGCGGCACGAAGCGCGAGGACATTGAGCGCGGTCAGATTCTGTGCAAGCCGGGCAGCGTGACTCCGCACACCGAGTTCGAGGGTCAGGTCTACGTTCTGACGAAAGAGGAAGGCGGTCGTCACACACCGTTCTTTGATGGCTATCGTCCGCAGTTCTAC
The DNA here is from genome assembly GCA_031268615.1 of Actinomycetes bacterium. Classification (GTDB taxonomy): domain Bacteria; phylum Actinomycetota; class Coriobacteriia; order WRKU01; family WQUG01; genus JAIRWZ01. The sequence goes on from JAIRWZ010000037.1 coordinate 3,342, forward strand.
TTCCGTACTACTGACGTGACCGGTGTTGCTCACCTGCCAGAGGGCGTCGAGATGGTCATGCCGGGCGACAACGTGGTTGTGCGCGGCGAGCTGATTGCCCCGATTGCCATGGAAGACGGCCTGCGTTTCGCTATCCGTGAGGGTGGCCGTACCGTCGGCTCCGGTCGTGTAACAAAGATTATTAAGTAGCAAACGGGAGAGTCTCGTTTGTTATCCGGAAGTACCGCGCCTGCTTGTAGCGGGCGCGAGGCCGAAGGATTTGAGGTTGCGAGAATTGGGGCTGCCGAAGCAAGGCAGCCCCGGTAATCGCTAAGAAAGGCAGAATCGTTATGAGAACATTGGTGACCCTGGCTTGCACAGAATGTAAGCGCCGGAACTACACCACTAAAAAGAATAAGCAGAACAACCCCGAACGCATTGAGTTCAAGAAATACTGCAAGTGGGATAAGCGCCATACCCTGCACAAGGAAACGCGGTAGGGGCAAGGCGCGCAGTGCAAGCGTGGCGCGGGATGGTCGCGCATGGCAGGCGAGACAGGCCAGTAGCTCCAATTGGTAGAGCGCCGGTCTCCAAAACCGGATGTTGGGGGTTCGAGTCCCTCCTGGCCTGCCAGTAAGTGGTAAGTTGACAACTGTATAAATCTTTCGGGTTAATGAGAGTTTCTACTGGTAAAGAACAAAGGCCAGAAGGGACTCGAACCCGAAAGGGCGGAACAGTCCAGTGGACTGTTCCGGTCCGAGCGAAGCGAGGACAGCGCGGGTTGCGCGAAGCGCAAAACGCGGAGTCCCTCCTGGCCTGCCAGTAAGCGGTAAGTTGACAACTGTATAAATCTTTAGGGTTAATGAGAGTTTCTACTGGCAAAGAACAAAGGCCAGAAGGGACTCGAACCCGAAAGGGCGAAACAGTCCGGGGGACTGTTTCGGTCCGAGCAAAGCGAGGACAGTGCGGGTTGCGCGAAGCGCAAAACGCGGAGTCCCTCCTGGCCTGCCAGTAAGCCAGTAAGTGGTACGAGTCAAGATGAGTAACAGGTATGGACGCACTCACTACGAAAGAAAGTGAACTGAGACATGGCGAAAGAAACGAAAGACACGAAAGAGTCGAAAAGCAAACAGAAAGTTGTCACGAAGGGTAACGCTAAGCACAGCGGCAAGAACAGCGCCAAACGCAGCGGCAAGCCCGGCGTGTTCGCGCGGCTGCTGGATTATTTCCGCGGTGTGCGCACCGAGCTGAAACGGGTCACGTGGCCGACGCGCCAGGAAGTGCTGAACTCGCTGGTCATCGTGGTGGTGACCCTGATTTTCTTTGCGGCGTTTACCTCGCTCGTGGACCAGGCGGCCACGAAGGGCATTACCTTGTACGGCGGCTTGCGCAAGGACGCTTCTTCGACCGAGACCACCGTGCCAGCAGACGCTGAAGTAGTGTCGCCGTCGCAGGTTGACCCCAGCCAGTCTCCGTCCGATGTCGAGCTGGATACAGGCGCGGGCGGCGGCGCGGAAGTCGTCGTGCCCGAAGGATCTGCCGGAGACGCCGCTGGGAACGCCGCTGGGAACGCCGGGACCGAAACCGAGACTACCGCAACGGGTCAGTAGGGATTGCAATGGCAAAAAAATGGTACGTCATACATACCTATTCGGGGTATGAGAATAAAGTCCAGGCGGCGCTGCTGCATCGCGTCGAGACCCTGGGCATGGAGGACTCGATTTTCAAAATCGAAATCCCGACCGAAACCGTCATCAACCGCGAGGACGGCAAAGAGCAGGAAAAGAAAATCTACCCCGGCTACATTCTGGTGCAGATGGAAATGAGCGATAACAGCTGGTACGTCGTGCGCAACACGCCCGGCGTGACCGGGTTCATCGGCTCGCGCAACAAGCCCATACCGCTGACGCGCGAGGAATACAGCGCGATGATGCGCAAAACCGAGGCGAAAACCCCGCAGACCGTCACGAACTATGCCGTGGGCCAGACCGTGCGCATAAAAGACGGCGCGTTCACTGACTTTGACGCGACGATTACCGAAATCAACGTGGACAAAGGCACCATGCGCGTCAACGTGACCCTGTTTGGCCGCGAGACGCCCGTAGAGCTGGAGTTCTATAGCGTGGAGCCCATCTAGGCTTAGAGCTTTAGGGTTCAGGGCTAGAGTTAGCATTAGGATTAGAGTACGAAGTGAGTACGTCCAGACCAGTGGCTACCCCGATGGTAGCAGCTTCTCACTGGTCCGGCTGTATATAAGGAGTAAGTACGATGGCAAAAAAGGTAGCTGGATTTATAAAATTGCAAATACCCGGTGGGCAGGCTAACCCCGCGCCACCGGTAGGACCGGCGCTGGGTGCGCAGCAGGTCAACATCATGCAGTTCTGTCAGGCTTTCAATGCGGACACGTCGGACAGGCAAGGTCTGATTTTGCCGGTAGAGATTACGGTCTATGAGGACCGTTCTTTCACCTACATCATCAAGACCCCACCGGCGGCCGTGCAGCTGAAGCTGGCCGCAGGTATTGAGAAAGGTTCGGGAGAGCCGCACGTGAACAAGGTTGCGACGGTGACTTGGGATCAGGTGCGCGAAATCGCGGAGAACAAAATGCCAGACTTGAACGCAAACGACATTGACGCCGCGGCGAAAATTATCGCCGGCACTGCCCGGTCAATGGGCATTGTAGTAGAGGACTAAAGGTTGTGTACGGCGGGCATTATATACCCGCCGCGAAAGGTTGTGTAGGGCGGGCATTGTATGCCCGCCGCTGTTGGGAGATAAGGAGACGTTTCCACGAAGCGGTGGACGTGCTTGCTTATCGTTAATTACCACAAGGAGGTAAGAGTTATGGCAAAGGGAAAGAAGTACGTCGAGGCGGCCGGCAAGGTCGAGCATGGTCGGCTGTATACGCCGAAAGAGGCAACGGCGCTGGTCAAAGAGACCGCAACGGCGAAGTTCGACGAGACCGTCGAGGCGCATTTTCGTCTGGGGATTGACACGCGTCAGGCCGACCAGCAGGTACGCGGCAGCATTTCGCTGCCAAATGGCACGGGAAAGGCGGTGCGTGTGGCGGTGTTTGCCGAAGGGGACGCGGCCAGAGACGCCGAGGCTGCCGGAGCCGACGTGGTGGGTAGCGACGATTTGGTCGAGAAAATCCAGGGTGGCTGGTTCGATTTTGACGCGGCTGTGGCGACTCCTGACCAGATGGCCAAAGTTGGTCGTCTGGGTCGGTTGCTGGGTCCGAGGAACTTAATGCCAAACCCGAAGCTGGGTACGGTGACCCCGGACGTGGCGCGCATTGTCGGTGAGCTGAAGGCCGGGCGTGTGGAGTATCGCGCTGACCGCTACGGTATCGCGCATGTGCCGATTGGCAAGGCGTCGTTTTCCGCGGAGCAGCTGCTGGGCAACTACGTAGCGCTGCTGGAAGAGCTGCTGCGCGTCAAGCCCTCGTCTGCCAAGGGCAAGTATCTGAAGTCCGTTGCGCTGTCGTCCACGATGGGACCGGGCGTCAAAGTGGACCCAGGCATTACCCGCAACTTCGACGAGGCATAAGGGCGCTCTTTCTGGCGCGTCGTCCGTACGGCGCTAATGCCGCACGCATACTGTAGGGGGTAAGTTGGCTTGCCAACTTACCGGCTCTTCCTGCCAGTGTAACCGGCAACCCTTTGCCACATTGTAGGGACGTTTATTTATAATTTGCGTTTGCATGCGTCGCCAGACAAAATGTGGCATATAACTGGTACTGTTAAGAATGAGTAGGAGTTGTTCAAAGGAAAAATTGCCACTTTTGTATCTTTCATAGGCCGGGCTGGGTAGGGGCGGCTTCTCAAGGGTAATGCAGTTTCGACCTGTGAAAAGCACTTGCCATAGTTAGTGCAGGTAGATAGTCATTTCCTAGGGAATGCAGATGACTGAACAGACGGAAAATAGCTGGG
>JAIRWZ010000041.1 GCA_031268615.1 Actinomycetes bacterium
CACGGTATGCCGTCTGTTGTTGGTGCCGCTGGCGTTCAGCGTCCTGGTGACAGGTCAGCACGATTATCTGGCCTTTACGCTCTTTGCTGTCGCCAGCCTGTCAGATTTTGTCGATGGCCAAATCGCGCGGCGCACGAACACCGTGACCAGCGTCGGGCAAGCCATGGACCCCCTGGTCGATCGCTTTCTCATTGCGGCAGGGGTCATTGGACTCTACACCGTAGGCCGTCTGCCTCTGTGGATACTGTTGTTGCTCATCGGACGCGACGTAATTTTGCTCATCGGCCTGGCGCTGGTCAAACGTTTCGGCGGCGGTACCGTACGGGTCGTTTTTATCGGTAAACTGACCACGACCCTCCTGTTGGTCGGATTCAGCGGACTCATCGCTAACATTCCGCGTGTCAGCGGGCTGGGATGGACGCACTCACTCCTCCTGCCCGGCCTGAACTCTGGGCGCGCTGCCATCTGGATTTGGTTCGTCTACCTCGGCATTATGTGCAGTATGCTGACCTTTTTGTGCTATGTGGTCATGGGAATTCGCGCCTTGCAACATCCGAAGGATTCAGATGAGTGAGTACGTCCAGACCCGGCCGCCTTCTGGCCGCAGTCGCCGGACCGGTCGCTCCGGAGCGGATAGTCGGCGTCGTCGCGCCCAAAGGCGGCGGAGGGTTGCCCAGCGCCGCGAGAGCGATAAGCGCCCATTGTGGCAGAATCGGAGGCTTTGGTTGATTGTTGGCGCTGTCATCTGTGTGCTGGTGGCGGTGGTTGGTCTGGACGCCGCGTTAATGCGGGGAAAGATTCACCACGGCGTCGAGGTCAGCGGGCTGAAGCTGGGAGGAAAGACGCGTGCGGCGGCCAGGCAATACCTGAATCGCGAGCTGGAGCCTTATATAAAGACGCCGGTGAGTGTTCGCTTTGATGAGGATAGCTGGGATATTAAGCCCTCGTCGTTGGGCTTGGAATTTGCTACTAATGATATGGTTAATGTCGCGTATTCCGTGGGGCGCCGGGGTGGATTTTTCACTGCGTTGAAGGCGCGGTTTGAGACTTGGTTTCAACCGGTATCGGTCGATTTGATTTCCAGTACGGACCAGGAAAAGACGGCGAAGGCATTCAAGCAGATTTCTACTGCCGTCAATAAAGAGCCGAAGGATTCGCGTGTGTCCTGGGACAAGAGTCGGCAGACGTTCGTCGTAAAAGAGGGAAGTGACGGCAGTGCGCTGAACGAGCAAGAACTCATTGACCGGCTGTCGGTGGCGGTGCTGGAGCGTCTCACGGCGATACCGGCGCCGGTCGATACCGTGGCCATGGCTGTTGTTTCGGCGGAGGCGAAGGCCGCCGCCCGTCTAGCGGACAGGGCTTGCGCGCAACCGATAACGGTTGCCTACAAGGATAAATCCTGGGATTTGAAGCCTGATGACCTGGCACGATTGTTAGAATTTAAGCGCAGCGATGAGCTGGCAGACGATGACGCGGTTGTGCGGGAGGGACAGGCCTCAACAGCCCCTGGACCCGAAGTCACGTTAGACGTAGTGGTGTCGGCGAGCCGGGTAGCGGGAGACGTCATACCAAAGCTGGGCGCGGACGTAGGCAAGAAGGCGAAGAACGCGAAGTTTTCCGTGTCGGGCGGCAAAGTGACTATTCTGCCGTCGGAGAAAGGGACGGGCGCCGACCCGGAACAGCTGGCGAGGGACGTGGCAGCGGTGGCGTTGAAGACGGAGGCAGGGGAGCGTCGGGTAGCTGTCATGACCCATGAGGTCGAGCCCAAGCTGACCACGGAAGCTGCTGAAGCTCTGGGGATTACCGAGCGGATTTCCACCTATTCAACCACCTATGCGTCGGGCAACCGACCGCGTGTCAATAACATAAAGCTGCTGGCAAAGTCACTGGACGGTCAAATCATCATGCCGGGGGAGACCTTTTCTTTCAACGAGACCATTGGTGAGCGTACCGCTGCCAAGGGCTATCAGGAAGCGGGCGCTATCGTGAACGGTGAGCTGGTGCCGCAGCTGGGCGGTGGTATCTGCCAGGTGAATACGACCCTGTTTAACGCAACCTTGCTGTCCGGGGTTCAGATAACCCAGCGGCGCAATCATTCTTACTATATTAGTCACTACCCTCTGGGCAGGGACGCGACCGTGTCGTGGGGGGGCCCGGACTTTAAGTTTAAGAATACGCTGGACCATGCCATTCTCATTGCTACTTCCGCCGGAGATTCCGCGGTGGTGGTGAGCTTTTATGGAACGGACCCAGGCTATGAGATTTCGCTGACTACGGGCAAGTTCACGCGCAAGGATTTTAAGACAAAAGAAATTAAGGATGCTGATTTGGCCGAAGGCAAGCGTTCGGTCGAGACCGCCGGTATCAGAGGCGGGCACGTGGTATTGACCCAAGTGGTGAAAAAGGGAGACACGGTACTGCGGACCTCTACCTACACCAGCAATTATGTGGCGGTAACAGAAGTCGTGCGGGTCGGTACGAAAAAGCCCAAGGATACGGGCAAAGCAAAAGACGATACAGAGACATCAGACGAGTCGGGTGCGGACAAGGCAACGGATAAAGCCAAGACCCAACCACCGACCAATGAAGGAAACTAGAGGCTGGACATGAATCGAATATTACGACCGGAAATTGAGTGTATGCCGCGGACGGAATTGGAAGGTCTGCAGCTGGATTATCTGAAACGTACGGTACCGAAGCTGTATGCCACGGTGCCGTTCTACAAAGCAAAGATGGACGAGATGGGCCTGGACCCGTTTCGGGTCAAGACTCTAAGCGATGTACGCTATCTGCCCGTTACCGTCAAAGACGACCTGCGGGCGGCGTATCCGTATAAGATGTTTGCGGCACCCATGCGTGACATTGTGCGGATACACGCTTCGTCAGGTACGACGGGCAGCATATCGGTGGTGGGCTACACCCAGTACGACATTGACATGTGGTCAGAATGTGTCGCGCGGTCCATTATCGCGGCGGGCGGCACGAAAGACGACATCATACACGTAGCCTACGGATACGGCATTTTCACCGGTGGCCTGGGCTTGCACTATGGCGCGGAATGGATTGGTGCCTGTGCCATACCAGTGTCGGGGGGTAATACCAAGCGTCAGGTGCAATTCCTGCGCGATTTAGTCACCGTGGGCGGTATGGGCTGCACGCCCAGCTACGCCTTGCTGATTGCCGAGACCGCGCGCGCACTGGGCGAGGACCCCTCAACCTTTCCTTTGCGCTATGGTATCTACGGCGCCGAGCCCTGGAGCGAAAACATCCGCCGCGAGCTGGAACGCGAGCTGGGGATTTCGGCCTACGACATTTACGGCCTGTCTGAAATCATGGGACCGGGCGTGGGATTTGAGTGTGAATATCAGAGTGGCTTGCACATCAACGAGGACCACTTTTTAGTTGAGGTGCTGGACCCTGAAACTCACGAACCGCTGCCCGATGGCGAATATGGCGAGATTGCTTTTACGACTATCGACAAAGAGGGAATGCCGCTGTTACGGTATAACACGCGCGACATCAGTCGTATCATCCCTGAACCATGCCCGTGTGGACGCACGACCCGTCGTCTGCAACGCATTATGGGCAGGTCGGACGACATGATTATCATTCGTGGCGTCAATGTGTTCCCGTCGCAAATCGAACAAGTTCTCATGCAATTCAGCGACAGGTTAGCGCCACAGTACCAGGTCATCGTATCGAAGAAGGGTGCGCTGGATAATCTGGAAGTGCAGGTTGAACTAAAACCAGGCTTTGATTTTGACGAGATTAGCTCGTTGGAAAACTTGCACCATCAGGTCAAAGCTGCGATAAGTTCTGAACTGGCTATCACCATCGACCTGAAATTGGTGGAGCCGCATGCCATAGAGCGGACGCAAGGTAAGGCCGTGCGTCTGATTGACAAGCGATAATCGACGAGGAAAGGGGACGATAGGGTAATGGCACAACAACTCTCTGTCTTTTTAGAAAATGCTCCGGGACATTTGTCGCGCCTGACGCGATTTCTGGGGGACAACAACATCAACATGCACGCCTTGTTTGTGGCGGATACCGGTGACTATGGGGTGGCCCGCATTTTGTGCGACCAGACCGCCCGTGCTGTCGAGGTACTGCGCGACGCGGGCTTTTCGGTGACGGTAACCGAAGTCGTTGCGGTCGAGGTGCCGGACAAGCCCGGTGGCCTGGCAGATTTGCTGGATGACATTGCCGCGGCAGACATTGACATTAGCTACAGCTACTGCTTTGTTGACCCAGCGACAAAAAATGCCTGCAATGTGTTTCGCCTGAAGGACCCCGGCGCGGCACAGCTGATAAGGGACGCGGGATATCGCGTGCTTCTCGATACAGATTTGTAAGAGCTGAATGCCGACTTTTAGCAACAGTTTGCGGCGTTTCCGCCGGGTTCCAGCCCTTGTCCGCGTCCTTGGCCTTGGCTTTGTTCTGGCGCTGGCCGTCTGTTTGCCGACGTCGTCGTATGCCACCATCAAAAAGACTGACCGTGTTGACGGCGTCGTCTGGACACGGCGGGGTACCCCCAAAGGCGCCCTGCCCGACGTCGAACTGAAGGCTGGCGCGGTGGTTACCGCTGACGGGCGCGTACTGTGGTCGCGCGGCGAAAATACGCAGCGCGCCATGGCTTCAATTACGAAAATCATGACTGCTATCGTTGCTATCGAAAACTCCGGTCCTGACGCGAAGGTGACCATTCCGCCCTTGGTTTCAGTGGCCGGAGAAAGCTCCGCCGGGCTGAAAGCCGGCGAAACCATGACGCGCTATGAGCTGCTGGAAGCTCTGCTGGTTAAATCCGGCAACGATGCCGCCCTTGCCGTGGCGCGCATTATCGCTGGCAGTGAAGAGGCCTTCGTACAGTTGATGAACGACAAAGCGGCTGACCTGGGCCTGGAACATACCCATTTTGAAAACCCGCACGGGCTGGACCAGCGCGGTCACTATACCAGCGCCGCCGACATCGCTACGATGGCTCGCTATGCCATGAATATCGACGAATTTCGCCAAATCGTCGGTAAAAAATCGGTAAAGGTAAAAACTGCCCAAGGTACCCATACGCTGGAAAACACCAATATCTTGCTGCAGTCCTACACCGGCGCCAACGGCGTTAAAACGGGCTGGACAGATGACGCCGGTTACTGCGTGGTCGAGTCCGCGCAGCGTGACGGTATCGAGCTATACGCCGTCGTGTTGGGTATGCCGACCGATTTGGGGCGTTTTTTCGCCGCGCGCGATTTGCTGGACTTCGGCTTCGCGCATTTCCGCGCGCAGGAATTGGCGACCCAGGGCACGGTGGTTGGTCGCGCTGCGGTGACCAATTTTCCCGACCGCAGCGTCCCCGTGGCCTTTTCCGTTGACGTGACGTCGGTGGTCTATGACCTGAGCGGAGAGATTGAACGCAAGCTCACCATTGACCGCACCGTTGCCCCGGTTACCCAAGGTCAGACGCTGGGCAGCGCTACCTTTGTACAGGGCGGCAAACTGGTCGCAAAGGTTCCGCTGGTCGCCACAGAAACAATAGAAAAACCCTTCCTACTGGTCCAATGGTGGTACAACCTGGTAAAGCTCTGGAACTACCTATTCTAAGTGAGTATTGAGCCTGCCCCCGGCTTGACCGGGGGTCCACACCAGCCCCCGACAATGAGCCCACACCAGTAGGTAAAACGCCGCACCCCTTCACCCAGCAAACGGTACCATTCACACTGTAGGGTAAGTTGACTTGTCAACTTACCGGCCCTTCCACTCGGCAACCAAAACCCCTTGCCAACAGGCGGCACGTTGAACGAGTCAACGTGCCCTACGAAATGAATGGCAACCCCTTGCCAACAGAGCGGCAAGATGGGCAAGCCATCTTGTCCTACAATGTTGGCGGGACCAGGCTTCTGACCTGTGCGTTTGACAGGTTCGCGGAAAGCCTGTAATATAGCTAGGTGTATTGATGCCGCACCCATCATATATTGTATTGCCGAGGAAGCACTACCTGAGGAAAGGAAAGATACCCATCATGAATGTGCGTTTGTGCAATTCTTATGTCTCACGCCCCGTGACGTCTTACACTGAAAATTCGCCGGGGGGGGGGGGCCTTTCCTAGGCTTTCCGCGCTTTTAACTCTCTTTCTCGTAGTTCTCACTCTCGCACTTACCTCTCTTTTACCTACCTCCCTTTTCGCAGCCACTATAGATGTATCAGTTCCCACCAAAGTACTCTGGGCTGCTTTCGGCTCTGACAGCGGAACTGTCTCAAGTCCTCTCTATCACATAAGAAACAACTCCAACTCTGTTGATCTTGAAGTTACCCTAAACTCCTTTAAGGCTCACTCAACTCGTGCTGACAACATTGCCATAGACTCGTCTCTTTCTCTCTCGCTTGTCTCGCAGCCTACTCAAATGGGAACCATCTCT